>DIMZ01000030.1:0-1878 GCA_002425825.1 Cloacimonetes bacterium UBA5553
ACCATTACAGGTTCTATTGGCGTGATTGGCCTGGTATTCAATGCCACAGATATGTTTAAAAAAGTTAGAGTGAATTGGTCAACCGTTAAGAAAGGCGAGAATGCTGACATGGGCTCTCTGTATCGTCCCTGGAAAGAGAACGAAAAGGAAATGCTAACAGAAATGATAGAATGGACTTATGAAGACTTTGTTAAGAAAGTGGATGAAGGCAGAAAGACCATGACTTTAGCTCAGGTTCATGAACATGCTCAGGGTAGAGTGTGGACTGGTGCTCAGGCACAGGAGATTGGATTGGTGGATGCTTTGGGTGGCATGGACATTGCCATGGAACACATGAAAGACCTTAGTGGCATAAAAGGCAAGTTAAAGCTCGTTGATGCCACCAGCAAAGATAAGGGAGTGAAGGTTTCTATGAATTCCGGTCCCCTTATGAACGTGCTGCCGATAAAAGCAATGGAACTAATAAGCTCCGAATATATGAAGCTTTATGAAATGTGGGAAGATTTCTCGCATGAAAAGGCTTTGATGCTTAGTCCCTACGCACCCCAAAATACCGAATTCTAATACTAGCAAAGATATACGCAAAAGGGAAGAGCGGAATGGCTCTTCCCTTTGTGTTTATAGCTTTATTTATGGCTTATGTGCCACCACCATTATGCCGGTGCCGCTGTTGTTCTTGCTTCTAATATCCATTTGCATCAGTAATTCTGAAACGGGATATACTATCAGGTAATAAGGAATCAATAGGGGGTATAGTTTTTTGGCGGCAAGCTGCATGGGGTATTTCATCATTAGCTTCCAGGATATTCTTCCCCAGAAGCCGTAAGTATATATGCTTTTGTCTATTACAAAGCCTGCGTTTGTTAGCTTGGTTTCCAGTTCGATTTTGGCATAGCCGGGGCGGACATGCTCGGCAGTGAACTTAGCAGCAGGATCAGTATCTGAGGGAGTGGAGATTATCAGCACACCACCCGGTGCCAGAGCCGAGTGAAAGTTAGTTAGAACCGCCCTATCATTTTCGATATGCTCCAGAATATCTATAGCGATAGCAAGGTCAAATATGCCTTTGGGCACATAATCTTGCAGGTCTGCTGCTTTATAGCTAAAACGTTTGGGGGCAATGGAAGCGGTATAATTTGCAAATGATGCCAGATAATTGCTTTTAAGGTCAGTGGCATGCACAATGGCATGTTTCCAGTTACTCAGCACAAAGCATGAGTACTGACAAAAGCCAGCCCCAGCATCGTAAAAACGTAAATCCTTACGATGTTTAAAGCCTTTTCTTATCTCTCGTTTTATATATCGTTGTCTTAGTAGCAGAATATCCATTAGTCCATACAATGCCCGCCTCAAGGCGGGGAAGAGGCTAATGGCTGTTTCCAGCTTGTTTTTCAGTGGGTCATATTCCATGGTTACTCCATTATCGTTGCAAATGTGTAGAATATTATTGCCTGCTGCCTTGAATGGCACTTAAAAAATCCATTGACTATTTTCAGCATCATCAGATTACGTCAACTGGAAAATTAGATATGATAGTAAAAGAAATAAAGACCATTAAGCGTATTAACTTGCATTTGCACACCAATGTATCGGACGGTGCTCTTAGCCCGGCGCGTCTGGTAAAAATGTCTCAGCAGATAGGCTTGGATCTGATATCAATTACAGATCACGATACTGCCGATGCTTACAAGCAATTGCCAAGCGATATTGCGCCCCTTCGCATACTGCCCGGAATGGAGATAAGCTCCCAACATAAGGGTAATGACGTACATATTCTTGCCTATGGATATGATTTTGATAATGCTGCACTTATCGAGATGACAGAAATGTATCTTATCGGTAGGCGTGATCGAGCTGTAAAGATGATAAATAAATTGC
>DIMZ01000030.1:1887-5864 GCA_002425825.1 Cloacimonetes bacterium UBA5553
AGCTTGGACGATGTGATAGCCGTAGCAGGCAGCAGAGAGCTGATAGTCCGCCCCCATATAGCCCAGGTGTTAGTTAGCAAAGGCTTTTGCCAAACAAAGAATGAAGCTTTCGACAAGTATATTGGCAATTTCAAGCCGGCATTTTACCCAAAGCCAGAAGTAAGCGTTACTGATGCCATAAAAGTGATACACGGTGCGGGTGGATTTGCCATAATAGCCCACCCGGGAAAGCTGGCAAAAGCAGCTTATCTGGAAGAATTTATCCCCATGGGCATAGATGGCATTGAAGTTTGGCATCCCGATCATTACCAATGGGAGATAGACAATTTTATTGCTCTTGCCCAGAAGAATGGTTTGTATATGACCGGAGGAAGTGACTTTCATGGTGAACAAGACAGGCACAACCTCTTCGATGTAATCCCGGTTCCGCAGGTGGTGCTAGATAGCGTTGCACTGCTTTGGCAGGAGTATCAATGCCGGATTTNNAGGCAGGATACCTTCGGGATGCAGCTTCCGGTATATTTCCGCTATTCCCCCTTGTTACGTAGCTTCATGATTAGCGTTTCGTCCTTTGTATCGGGCTACACGCTGTATTTCCTTATCCGCTATGTAAATGCCAGCACACCTATATTTTTTAAACTAATGCCGCTTTTCATCATGTTTATTGCCATGGATAACTGCTTTAAGCACCTAACCACACTCAATAAAGTATCTTTTTACGCCGATAGCGTTCACTTCAGTTATCTGTTAAAGAAAAAGGTGATAATACCCTATGCATCCGTACTGCACATGGAACTGCGCAGGCATATTGGCTATATGCTACAGCTTCGATATATAGATGCAGATGGCAAAGAGAAGCTTTTTAGCTCACCTGCTTCTTTCCCGAAAACTCTGGAAATAATGCTTATCCTTGCCGATTTGTGCCCCAATGTAAAGCTTAGCGAGAAGCTTGGCAAAGCCTTTGAGCACATGCGCAGTACTCCTGAGGTTATAGATGCAAAATAGTTTCGACCAGCCAATAGACCGTAAGGGAAGTGGATGTTTTAAATATGATGCACTTAAGCTGATATATGGCAGAGAAGATTTGCTGCCTTTGTGGGTAGCAGATATGGACTTTGCCGTATCAGATGAGATAAGTTCCGCCCTTGCTGAACGGCTACAGCATCCGGTTTTTGGCTATAACCTGCGTTTAGACAGCTTCTATGAAGCCCTGCAGCATTGGCAGCAGAAGCGTTTTAATTGGGAAATTATAAGGGATTGGGTGATTGCGACGCCCGGCATCGTACCAGCTATCGCCTTATGCCTGCTATGTTTTACCGAGCCTGGAGACAAGGTACTAATCCAAACTCCGGTTTACACGCCTTTTCATACCACGGTTACAGATCACAACAGGCAATTGCTCTGCTCTGCCTTGTATAACGATAATGGGGTTTATTGTATAGACTGGGAAGATTTTGAACGCAAGATATCACTTGCCAAGCTCTTCATTCTGTGCAGTCCTCACAATCCGGTAGGACGGGTATGGAGCAAGGAAGAGCTTATAAAGATGGGTGAGCTTTGCCGTAAGCATAAAGTAATCGTGTTTTCAGACGAGATACATGAAGATTTAATCTATCCCGGTTTTCACCACATACCCTTTGCCTCATTGGAAGACTTTGCCCAGTTCAGCATCACCGGAGTATCACCAGCCAAAAGCTTTAATGTAGCGGGTCTTGCTACTGCGGTAGCCATAGTACCCAATTCAGAGCTGCGGGATAAGCTGAATGCCATAAATAACAGGATGGCACTTTACATGGGTAACAGCTTTGGCATAACGGCTTTTGTGGCTGCATATTCTCAATCTGAGAACATGCTGAATCAGCTTCTGCAATACCTTGCTGGTAGCAGGGACTATATTAGGCAGTTTATGCAAGATAAGCTTCCAGAAGTAATCCTAAGTCCTATCGAGGGAACTTACTTAGCTTGGTTGGACTTTAGAGCCTGGCAACTGGACGACAACAGCCTGCAAGACATAATGGTGAATAAAGCCAGGCTCGCCCTGGAGCCGGGAATCAAATACGGCATAGAAGGCAGTGGATTCATGCGGCTAAACTTTGGCTGTCCACGCAGCACTTTAGAAGAAGCATTGCAGCGTATAAAAGATTTGCACAGATAGAAAGGTATCACACATTTATGAAAGAAGCTATAACTAACTTATTCAACTCAAACCCCGCCATATACAATTCGGATGATAGAAGCTTATATGAGCAGTTTATAAACAAGCTAAATACTGGTAGCATCCGTGCCTGCGATTATCGAAATGGCGAATGGGTAGTAAATCAATGGATTAAAATGGGCATCCTGATAGGATTTCGCATGGGTAAACTGGTGCAAATCCCATGGAGCGATTCCAAGCCCTTTTACGACAAAGACACTATTCAGGAAAAGCAATTTAGCCTTAGCGACAAAATCCGCATTGTGCCAGGAGGCAGTTCTGCCCGCAATGGCTGTTACCTTGCTCCAGGTGTAACCATTATGCCTCCTGCCTTCATAAACATAGGTGCATGGGTGGACGAAGGCACAATGGTGGATTCTCATGCATTAGTAGGAAGCTGTGCCCAGATAGGCAAAAGAGTGCACCTCTCTGCCGGAGCCATGATTGGCGGTGTTTTGGAACCCATCGGCTCCAGACCGGTAATAATAGAGGACGATGTATTTGTAGGTGGTAACACTGGCGTTTATGAGGGCATTATAGTAAAAAGCAAAGCCGTGCTGGCTTCCGGAACTATTGTTACCTCATCAACGCCGATTTACGATAGCGTAAATAACTGCTTTCTGGATAAAGACAGCGGTGGAAGCTTCACCATTCCCGAAGGTGCAGTAGTGGTGCCGGGCTCACGAAGCATGAAGCACAATGCTTCCTTTCATGTGTATTGCCCGATTATCATAAAGTATCGGGACGCTAAAACCGATGAGGCAGTAAAGCTTGAACAAGACCTGCGCAGCGTATTGGACTGAATCTAACATACTTTCTCCGCTAAAGCTTTCCCTCATCCGCCAGGTGATGGAACAAGCCCCCCCCAATTCCATCAATATGGCATTGGGTGAACTGGGCTTTCCCATGCCCCAATCACTAAAAGAACAAGCCTCGAAACTTATCTTAAACGGTAATCCCGCATACACGCCAAACGCAGGACTCACCGAGGCGCGCCAGGCTGTGGCTGAGCATTACAATGTGAATTACAGCAATGTTTGCCTGTGCAACGGAGCAGAAGAAGCCATATATATTAGCCTGATGGCATGCCTGAACCCCAATGACACTATTGCCATTCCCGATCCGGATTACACGGCTTACCCTACTTTAGCAGGGATGTTTGGTGCGAATGTGCTGCGTTTGCCCTTTAGCGATAACTTTAGGGCTATTGATTGGGATAAATGGACTGAGATACTCAGCAGTGGAGTAAAGCTATTGCTGCTTAGCTCCCCCTCCAATCCCACGGGTTTTTACTTTAACGATGCTGATGCTGCCCGTCTTGCCACTCTCTGCCACCGCTATGGCATAATGCTGATAATAGACGAGATATACGCAAAACTCTATTTTAAGCAAGCTACTATAGCTTTACAGGATTTCACAGAACAGCTTATCCGCATCGGCGGACTTTCCAAATCTCACTGTTTAAGCGGCTGGCGAATAGGCTGGATAGTAGCCCCCGACGTCATAATAAGCTCCATGACCAAAGCCAAGCAATACATATCCACCTGTAGCCACTGGCTGTCGCAAATGCTGTTGTCCTATGCCTTATCCCCTGCGGGAATGCAGGAGGCAGAAGCCATCCGGCTAAGGCTGCAAGATTGCCAACTGCGCTTCAGCTCTGCTTTTGCCAGGCAATTGCCACAAGGAATAAGTGCAATGCACATACCCGATGCCACACCCTACATTATGTTAAAAACTAGCGATGGGGAAGACATGGCTTTTGCCGCCATGCTTGCCCAGAAGG
>DIMZ01000030.1:5882-8469 GCA_002425825.1 Cloacimonetes bacterium UBA5553
AAGGGGATAGTTTCCGTTCCCGGCAGAGCTTTCGGCAGCACTTCAACCGGCTGGATAAGGCTAAACATAGGCATCGATGAAGAGCAGCTAAGCCGCGCCATCCAAATTCTAACATCACTACAGGGCTAATAATGAACTACATATTTACCAATGGCTTATATCTAAACTCCCACAGTAACAGCTATGAACTCGGCTCTATTCTTTGCGCAGATGGCATAATTAGCCACATCGGCGATGAACAAAGCTGCAAAGCCGCGTCAAGCAACACCGCAGAGGTGATAGACCTGAAAGGTAAGCTGCTCATGCCGGCATATGTGGACTGTCACACGCATTTTGTAGAGCTTTCCAAAGCCAAAGTTCTGGTTAATCTTAGCCACTGCGACTCCTTGGAACAGATTCACAGCTATCTATGCGCTTATAGGGACAAGCCCCCGGTAAGCTCAGACTGGATATTAGGCGGCGGATGGGATCGCAACCGCCTATCAAACCCACATCAGCTAAACCGCTCTTTCTTAGATGCCATTTTTCCCCACAAACCTGTTGCCCTGATGAGTAAAGACTATCACAGCAAACTCTGCAACAGCATGGCATTAAAGCTTGCAGGCATTAGTGCCGCCAGTAGTGATCCATATGGCGGTAAGATTGAGCGCGATGCAAAGGGGGAACCCACAGGCGTGCTATATGAAACCGCAGGCGAGATGATGGACAGCTTTATAATTCCCATCTCCGACAGCCAGATAGTAAGTGCGATAAAGACTACCGTGCAAGAGATATGGCAATATGGTATGTCCGGTTTTCACAGCATGGAAGGCAAACACAGCCGCGACTTGCTGCTAAGGGCAAACATGGATACCAGCTTTCGTTTCTGTTGGCATTTCCAGACGCATGAACTGAATGCAGCTTATAGCGAATGCATTGGCTCTTACAAGGGCGAAGGCAATTACCAGATTGGCGGCATTAAGATATTTGGAGATGGTAGCTTAGGCTCACAAACCGCAGCCATGTTCTCTCCTTACTCCGGCTCAGACGTTAATAGCGGTATTCTGCGTTACACAAACGATGAATTGTATTCCCTTATGTATGAAGCAGCACAAAAAGGCTTTAGCTCCACCATTCACGCCATTGGCAACCGCTGTGTGCATCAGGTGATAGATACGGTAATCAGGCTAAACAAAGCCATGCCCAATGCCAATCTCATGCACCGCATCGAGCATGTGCAGTCCATTCGTAATATAGATATTCCCCTGCTGAAGCAAAGCGGCATGTTTGCCTCTGTTCAGCCCCTGCATCTGGCAAATGACGTTCCCATGATTCAGGCGTATTGGCAAGACATTCAAGATCAGGTGTATTCCTTTGGCAGCATGCGGAAAGCAGGCATCCCCCTTGGTTTCGGCTCAGATGCCCCAATCGAGAGCATAAATCCATTTTTGGGCATCTACAGCGCAGTGGAGCGCAGACCGGCATTAAATGCTGCTCTTAGCCCCTTCCGTCCTGAAGAATCCATTGCCCCTATAGACGCTATTCTGGCATACACACTTGGCGCGGCCAGATCATCACGCGTAGAGCATCAGCGTGGAAGCATTGAACCCGGCAAACAAGCCGACCTGATGGTGCTGGACGATTACCGCCATTTACCAAACGATTTCTGGCTATATGCAGCAAGTAGATTAACCATGATTGCCGGTGAACTTGTTCACAATTGCCTATAGGATAGCCCGCTATTCACATGGATTGCATCAGATTATTCTTTACAAAAAGCAGTGAAACTCTTTCATTGCCCCATAATAATAGTTTTTAAGGAGATGGATTATGTCTAATCTTGGTTTTAAGTTTCCTGCAGAGCAGCGCAAGACCTTCATTTATGATTTGGAAGAGAACTGGTATCTCCCCCTTTTGGCAAAGCACAAAAATCTACCCATGCAAAGCGTTAAGCGTAATAACTTCGGCGAATACGCCATGGCAGTGAACTACCTAACCTCGGTTTTGGAAGAAGCTGCTGCCATAAATAAAGTTGCCATATATAACATTGACCACATGGCACAGCTACGTTTTGGGGGAGCAGACGTTGTAGCATTGCTAAACCGCAGCTTAGGCGGAAACTTTAGTGACATGAAGATTGGTCAATGCAAATACACTTTGCTTTTAAACGAGATGGGCGGTGTTCAGGACGACATGATTCTAATGCGGGTAGCAGACACCGAATTCATTTTGGTGATAAATGCTGGACACGACATTAGCGACACTGTGGAGCACGACGGGAAAAGCGAAGTCCTGATAGCCGACATAGATAGAATAATGGCAAACAAAAAGGACAGCGAAGAAGTGTATGCCAAAGACATTTCCGATACCCTGGTAAAAATTGACATTCAAGGCCCGCTATCCTATAAACTAATTAAGCAGATTTACGGCGAAGGCGTGCTGAAAAACCGCAATAATCCCGACAAGAACATGAACTACTTCAGCTTTAACGAATTTGAACGCAAAGGGCATAAATACTTTATCAGCCGCACCGGATATACCAATCGCTGGGGTTGGGAGCTTTATATTCCAGTAGCCACAGCCATTGAAGACTGCAAAGAGATTATCG
>DIMZ01000203.1:0-4361 GCA_002425825.1 Cloacimonetes bacterium UBA5553
CTTATATGTATATATACATATAAGAGGCTAACTCTAGTTTTCTATATTCATTATTCGCAACACATACTGGCGTGATAAAGTCTATTCAATTGACCATTCATAGTAGTCATCATCGGTATTAGTATGTATACATACATACTTATATGAATCACTCATATTGTCAAGGGAAAAATCAAACCCAATAACACATCGATACTTTAAGAGGGAAAAACTAATCGAATGACTTCTATACTAGGAGACATAAACCTGTGATCACTGTATCCTTCTTCCTTAGAAATTCATTTGAAGTTTTCGGTGATTAAAGCTTGAAGTTATCAGTGATGAAAATTGAAGAAACGGTGATTAAATTTGAAGAAATGGTGATNNGGAGAGAATCGCCAGTTTATGCCCGTTTTCCCCGATTTGAAGTTCTCGTGATTAAAATTGAAGTTTTTGGTGAGGGTTTATATGAAAACAGGAAATAGTTACAACTTGTAGCTTCAAACTAATAATTATTCTTGACATATTCACATGAATCTCATACCTATGTTTTATGCTTGTTTTACTTCGTTTGGCAGGTGGTAATTACAAGCAGTAAGGCATATTATACACATTAGCAGGCAAATACTTGGTAATGCTTGCTACGTTACTGCCATTACAGGGAGGATGGATGCGATTGAACTTGTTTACACTGCGGGTGATAAGCCTTTTCTTAGTAGGGACTATGCTTTTTTCCTGCGCCAGGTATTCATATTATGAACTGCCGAAGCAGCCTACGCCTACTTTTGAAGGGCGTACCTTGAGGCTATATTATCCAGAAAAACCCAACGAATGCTATATGTTTGGCAATCTTAAGCTCACTGAGCAGGAGCTAAGTGGTACCATCTATAGGCCAAACGCCCAGCCGGATGGGAGGGATTCTAATGAGATTAGTGCATATCTTAGGCCAGGGCTGGTGATTCCTGATTCTATGTTATCAGACTATCGCCTGAACCTTTCAGACATAAACCGGATGGAAGTGTATGACCTGAATCTGGGGAAATCAATAATCATTACAACGTTTAGCGCGGTTGGGATAGCCTTTGTAGCAGCTACTATTTTGTTCCTGGTGGCTTTGCTTACCAAGGAATCCTGTCCTTTCATATTTTGCCATAATGGTGAGGAGTTTGAATTCACCGGAGAGATATATAGCGGGGCAATATTCCCAAATCTGGAACGGGACGACTATCTAGCCTTAACCTGCATACAGCCGAAGGATGGGTTTTATCAGATTAGGATGGATAACCTTGCCGAGGAGATACAATACACCAATTTTGCGGAGTTGGAAGTGGTTGATCATCCCTTGGGTAGCAGCGTTTTTGTAGATCGTAAGGGTAAATACCATACAATCAGGCAAGCTGTTGCGCCTCTAAAGGCACAAAGTGGCACCAATGAAGATGTGCTGAATATGCTAACTGCCAGGGATGAGCATAAGTTCTGCGGAGACGATTTGGCAGATAAGAATAGCCCCTACGATGCTCTCGAGCTTCAGTTTGCAAAGCCCAAAGGAGCAAATAATGCCAAGCTTGTGCTAAAAGCCCGCAATTCCATTTGGCTGGATAAAACGTTGGGGCAGTTCCTGGATATGTTTGGCTCAAGTTATGACAAATGGTATGCCAGGCAGAGTAAACCGGATAAGAGCCTTGATCCTGACTGGGCTTTGAAACAAGGAATACCCTTGTCGGTTTATGCAAAGAAAAATGGAGCATGGCAGTTTATAGACTATTTCCCCGTAGTAGGCCCCATGGCAGAATGTGACCTTGTTTTGCCCATAGACTTAAGCGAGATAGATGGAGACAATGTGGAGCTTAGGTTGCAGTGTGGAGCAAAGTTCTGGGAAATTGACTATGCAGCAATGGACTTCTCTGCCTCAGAACCCATCCACACCAAAAAGATTGCCGTGGATAATGCCATTACCACAGAGGGAGTGGACATTGCCAAACTGGTGGCAAAGCGTGATGATAAATACTTTGTTCAGCCTCGGGTTGGAGATAGCGCGCTGCTACAATATAAGGTGCCTCCGGCAAGAGAAGGCATGCAGAGAAGCGTATTCCTTAGCAGTCGTGGACACTATAAAGTAATCCGCAAGGCAAAAGGTGAGCCAGATATTGCACGTTTGGAGCAATTCCGCAATCCGGGTAGCTTTGCTGCTTTCTCGCGCAATAATTACCTTGAGTTTCTTGCCAAGTATTCGCTGCTGAAGTAGCAAAGTATGGCAAGATCAAATAGAGCAACTTCGGCCATGCTGATTAGCGGACTGCCTGCATCTCTGTTGCGCATGGTTATGCGTTTGCATATACTTTTTATTGCCCTTGCTGCCTACCGAAAGCCTTTTACCGCTATGCAGGTGTTATCCCGCTTGATAGCTATAAAACGGACAATGCTGGGGAGCCTGGATAACCTAAAATGGGTAAAATCTGGTGGCAGATACTTTTGGAACATAAGCTCTCCCGGGTGGCCATCAGAGGCTTTTAAGCAGTTTCTGCTCCTGGAGATGGATCGCTTGATTCCGCTGAATAAAGCAACGCCAAACCGTCTGCAAACCCTGGTTTATTCCATTACCGGAAAATGCCCACTAAAGTGCGAGCACTGCTATGAATGGAATAACCTTGCATCGGACGAACACCTGAGCTATGAGCAGCTAAAGCAGATATTATTTCGCTTTCAGGAAATGGGAGTATGCAATGTAGAACTAAGCGGAGGTGAACCGCTTTGCCGCTTTGCAGATTTGGTGTCGCTGCTAAAAGATGCCAGGCCGGGAACGGACTTCTGGATTCTTACTTCCGGCTTTGAGCTGGATAAGGACAAAGCACAGGAGTTAAAACGCGCAGGTCTAACCGGAGTGGTGGTTAGTTTGGATCACTATGATGCTGAGATTCACAACCGCTTTCGGGGGAATAAAGAATCCTACACGTGGGTTTGGAAAGCAGTGCAAAACGCTAACGAAGCAGGTTTGGCGGTGGCTCTTTCATTGTGCGTAACAAAAGAATTCCTTAGCGAGGACAATCTGGATAGATACATGAAGCTTGCCGCAGATAAAGGTATAAAGCTGGTGAGAGTATTGGAACCCCGCTCAGTTGGTCACTATCTTGGGCAGGACATAGAGCTGAGCGAGGATGAGCTTAGTGTGTTGGATAGCTATTTCCTGAAAACCTCTTGCGATCCGGCATATCGAGACTATCCCATCCTGGATTATCTTGCCTACTACCAACGCAGATTAGGCTGCTTTGGCGGAGACCGTTATGTATATATCGATTCTAAGGGAGAGATGCACGCGTGTCCTTTCTGTCAGAGTTCTGCCGGATATGCCCTCGCAGAGAATATTGAGGAAGCATTGCAGAAACTTCAGGCACGAGGATGCCACAAATATGCCAAAGCAGATACCAAGACAGCTTCTTTGATGAAACAGGAACAACCATGATGAATAGAATGAGGATATTATGAAACAATACTGGATTATAAGTGCTTTCGCAGCCGTAATGCTGCTTGGCAATTCGGCCTTGTACTCGCTGGCAGAAGTGAGAACCTGCGATCTCAATAGTGCCATACCGAAAACGTCATTACACGCATTTACTTCTTCGGCACTTGAGAGTAGCGGAACGATTGATACACCTCTGAGAAAACAAATGGATATTACAAACGCCCTAAGCGGAGTACGTGGTAGTATAAAACTTAACCCAAGATTGGAAACTGCCATGTGGTTATCTTCAAATGGGCTAAGCACTGCTATTGAACTACATGCTAAGTATATGTTTTATAATACAATAGACACACATGTCAGCCTTGTTCCTTGTGTTTATAACTCATCGGGCAGAAGGCAATCAATGGGTTATGCGGAGAAATCTACTGTATCGGGAATTGGGCTGCCGATAATACTAACCTGGGACACAAAGCGTGACTTGATGGTTAATTTGTCTGCCGGAATAAATTGCGACTGGATTTCTTCTAAGTTAATCATCGAGCCTGGATTCTATCCCACAATTTCCGATTTTCATAAGTCCATCTGGGTTCCCCGTGCCCATGTAAATTTAGGCTTCACCGCTAAAACGGGAATCCTGAGTTTGACACCGGAAATGGGAGTAACAATTGTAAACGCACATGATCAGGGGACACTTATGTTCACTAATATGGGTGTTTCAGTTGGAATTGGGAAGTAGCCGGTTATAGATAAGAAACATCGGATAACAGAAAGCAAAACAACCTGTTCCACGCTGTTCCGGTTCAAAAAAAACGTCTTCAAGTGGTTTGTGTTACAAGCAGTAACATGCTGTTTGGCTATTGGCAAAGCTTCAAGATGACGCTTCTATCAAGCGACAGGATTACGCTTTTGCCATTGTCGTGCC
>DIMZ01000203.1:4403-5730 GCA_002425825.1 Cloacimonetes bacterium UBA5553
CCGACTACTCGGGAACGACAATCGGAACTTTGGAAAGCTACGTTTCGAGCAGAGAATAAGCGTCAGGACAACGCTCCTACCAAGCAATTGTAGCTTGACAGAAAGCAACATCACACAGATTTCTACCGTTTTTGCTGATATAACATTGAGAGGTGAATATATGAAGACTGCATTTTTGTTGGTGATTATGCTGTTTTGCCTTGGCACTGCTTTTGGGCAGGACGTTTTGGGCGATTGGCATGGGGTTTTGGATATCTATGGCATGAAGCTGCGGATAGTTTTCCACTTTGCTGAGCATTCAGATAGTTTAGCTGCCACTTTCGACAGCCCCGATCAAGGTGCGTTTGGGATTCCGGTAAACAGAGTAAGCTATGCCAATAGTGTGCTAAAGCTGGAATCCGATGCCCCACCCATTGTTTACATAGGAACCTTGCAAGGGGAAGCCATAAAGGGCACTTTCTATCAGGCTGGCATGGAACTGCCATTGGATTTGCAACGCCAGGAGATGGACAAACCGGTTTATGTCCGTCCTCAAACTCCGGAAGAGCCTTATCCATACAAGGTGGAAGAAATCGAGTTCCATAATCGTGATGCCAAGATAACCCTCTCGGCTACTCTAACCATTCCCAAGGGAAAGGGAAAGCATCCCGCAGTTATCCTTATTAGCGGAAGCGGGCCGCAGGACAGAAATGAAGAGCTGATGGGTCACAAGCCATTTTGGGTGATTGCAGATTACCTAAGCCGAAATGGCATAGCTGTGCTGCGTTATGATGACCGGGGTGTAGGCAATTCGCAGGGTAACTTCGACAATGCCACATCGGAGGACTTCGCTTCGGATGTGAAGAGCGCGGTTAAGTATCTAAATAAACGCAAAGATATTTCAAGCATTGGGCTAATTGGACATAGCGAAGGCGGGTTAATTGCCCCCATGGTAGCAGCTCAAATGCCCAAGCTGAAGTTCATTGTGTTGCTGGCAGGCCCTGGACTAAGGGGAGATAAGCTGCTGTTGCTTCAAGAAGAGATGATTTGGCGAGTGGATGAGACCGATAACGCTAAGATTGAGAAGAGCCTTAGTATAAACAGAAATGTGTTTCAAATGATAATAGATGAGCAAAAGCCAGAAGCCCTTAGAACCCGGATTGACGAATATCTTGATAAGGGCATTAACAGCGGTGATATAGAGATACCTGAAGGCTTTTCGCATGAGGATGTTAAAAAGCAATTTACAGATCAAATGCTAAAGCCCTGGATGCTATACTTTATCCGTCACGATCCTGCACCAATCCTGGAGCAAGTTCGTTGCCCTGTTTTGGCATTAAATGGCTCA
>DIMZ01000203.1:5742-8054 GCA_002425825.1 Cloacimonetes bacterium UBA5553
CTTCGCTTAAGAGGGGTGGCAATAAAAAGTATGAACTGGTAGAGATAGCCGGGCTTAACCACCTCTTTCAAGAGGCAGAAACCGGACACCCCAATGAGTATGCCCGGATAGTGCAGACCTTTTCACCAAAGGCTTTGGAGATTATGGCAAAGTGGATTAGCAGGCAGACCGCCCACAAGTAGCCGGTTGCAAACAATACTAATCAGCAATCATAAAAGAAAAACGTGGAGAAGCAAGTGCATTCTCCACGTTCCTTATTATAGCTCAGATAAGCAAAACACTATTTTATGTAGGTAACCTTCATGCTCTGCATAGGCTTGGCATCCTGATACATCCTGACAATATATACTCCAGCAGCGCGTTCACGCGGCATCCATTTTGCCATGGCATCGCTAATAGCAAGGGTTTCTATCATCTGACCTTTTAGGTTATATACCTTTAAGCTTATGTTAGTGTTTACTTTGGCATCAATATTCAGGTTCAGCTCGTTTCTAAAGGGATTGGAGCCGCTAACGCTAAAGCCTGCGTTTATGCCGGGCAGTTGCTGATCATAAACCGACACATCCTGGCTAAGCCTTGCCACNNGCTGAGGCTTCCAAACTGGGCAGTGCCCTGAATGTAACCTGTGATGTTGCACAAACCATTGCTGTCGAGATTAATTGCGAAGCTACAGTCTTCTCCGGGGCCACCAGCACTCTTCACCCATGTCCAGTTCCCGAAGCTATCTATCTTTGCTACATAGATGTCGGAGCTTCCCACACTGCTTATACTGTGAGAGCCAACGTTAACAGCGTTGCGATACAATCCTGTAACCAGGCTGCTTCCATTGCCATAGGTTTTTATCCCTTTGGCTTCATCGGCATTAATGGCACCAAAGGTTCTAGTCCAAATCCAGTTTCCAGTGCTATCAAGCTTAGACACAAAGGCATCACTATTACCATTTGAAGTATAGTTGTTAGTCCCGAAGGTAGCAGTTTCGGCAAACTTTCCGGCTAGGTAGCAATTGCCCGTGCTGTCGCTAGAAATGCTTAAGCCCACATCCTTGCCAGTGCCGCCAGCATGGCTTGCCCATAGCCAATTGCCAGAGGCATCAAGCTTTGCCACAAATACATCTTCATCTCCTTCTCCCGTCATCGCTGTTCCGCCGATGTTTACATCCAGGTAGTAAGAACCAGTAACAAGGCAATTTCCATTGCCATCAATTGCTATAGCCGTTCCGCCCGAGGGATATGTTCCACCGGCTTGCTTTGCCCAAAGCCAGCTACCATTGCTATCTATCTTTGCCACGTAGATATTGGTTCCACCGCCAGTAGCCGTAATAGGGTTATCTCCAAAGCTAGCTGTGCCGGTGAAGTTTCCAGTAATGTAGCCNNTGCCGGTGCCAAGAGCCATAGCAGATCCACCGGCTTTCACAGCCCATAGCCAATTGCCATTGGAATCAAGTTTTGCCACGTAGGTATCCCATACATTGCATGTTAGGCTAATCTCTCCAAAGTTTGCGGTGCCCTGAAAGTTACCGATAACATAGCAGTTTCCGCTATTGTCTGCCACTACACACACTCCGGTATCCATGCCGCTGCCATCGGCAACCCTTGCCCATAGCCAGTTACCGGCATTATCCATCTTGGCTACATAAGCCGATGCCATTCCTGTGCCAGTGAGGTTGTTAGAACCAAAACTAATAGAATTTTGAAAGTATCCTGCCACAAAGCTGTTTCCCTCGTTATCGTTAGCAATGCTGTAGCTAACAGCATAGTTGCTTCCACCTGCTTGAGCAGCCATTTGCCAATTGGGAGCTTGCGCAAACAAACATAGCGAAAGCGCAAGTAATACAAAAACCGTAAACACTTGTTTCATCTGTTTCTCCTACTAATTTATTGTGGCTTTACCACTTATAGTATTTTTGCTAACAGCAGCTAAACACATTCTGCATAATATGTTCTAACAGCACAATGCACTTAAGAAGTTAGCATTATCTTTGTGCAGTTAGTTCACACCCAAAATATCTGTCAATCTTTATCTTCATAACCGGACATTTTAGCTTATAGTATTCCTACCCTAAACAGTACTGCCTGCCTCAGCACCAATGAAACACTGGCTAAACTATGCCACGTATGAAGCTTGACAGAATAATGCTACATACTAACATGGATATAAGACAGAATGCGTTTACAAAGTATTAGCAATACTTATAATGGGCACTAAGCCCGGGAGGATATATACTATGCGCAAAGTGAAGCTTATCAAGTCTGGCGTAGCAGCCATTGATGGTGCCGGAGTTCATCTATACAGGATATTCGGCTATCATGACA
>DIMZ01000203.1:8062-13529 GCA_002425825.1 Cloacimonetes bacterium UBA5553
ATCCCTTTTTGCTCTTGGATGATTTTAGAAACGACCAGCCGGAGAACTACATAGCCGGCTTTCCCTGGCATCCTCACCGGGGCATAGAGACCATTACCTATATGCTGGAAGGCTCTGCAGAACATGGTGACAGCCTTGGCAATAGCGGAGTTATTCGCAAAGGCGAAGTGCAGTGGATGACAGCAGGCAGCGGAATAATTCACCAGGAAATGCCCAAGCCCGATGAGCAGGGCAAAATGTATGGCTTTCAGCTTTGGGCAAATCTCCCTGCTAAACACAAGATGATTGCCCCCAGATATCAGGATGTCTCTGCAGAGAATGTCCCCACCGTCAGCGATCCCCAGGGAGCCAGCGTTAAAGTGATCTGTGGCAGTTATCTGCAAACGCAAGGTGCAGTGGAAGACATCGTAATAGATCCGCAGTATTGGGATGTAGCTATCCAGCCCGAAAAGCGGGTAATCCTACCTGTNNATGGCGGGGATGCCGTAATAGAAAATCATGCCATCTACAACCGCCAGGTGGTGCTGTTTGAGGACGGAGAGAATATCCTGATCCAAAGCAGAAAAGCCGGAACTAATCTGCTATTCATCAGCGGTAAACCTTTGGGCGAGCCA
Source organism: Cloacimonetes bacterium UBA5553 (assembly GCA_002425825.1). Taxonomy (GTDB): domain Bacteria; phylum Cloacimonadota; class Cloacimonadia; order Cloacimonadales; family Cloacimonadaceae; genus Cloacimonas. The sequence goes on from DIMZ01000203.1 coordinate 8,677, forward strand.
ATCTCATGGCGCGGACCAATTGTAATGAACAGCAAAGCAGAGATAGACCTTGCCTTCAGGCAGTTGGGAGACAATACCTTTATATCAGGATGAAGCAAACTTCGATGTTTATATCAAGGTAGCTTGTAAGGGTCATTTACAAAGAAACGCTCTAACTTTCGGTGGTATATAGCCTTTACTGGGCATTGCCAACGGCACCTAAGGCAAAAGATGCATTCGCCCGCAAACTGGGGTTTCCCCTCCACCATGCTTATATTAGCTGTGGGGCAATTAGCCGCACAGAGACCACAGCTAATGCAAGTATCTTTAGCTTGCCACAATGCAGACCCATGCTTGCAACCTTCATTTTCAAAACGATTGAATTTATAAGCCAAACGCATTACCAGATTTAATGGAAGAATGCGCTTATCCCCATTGCAAATCTCAATTACGCATGTCTTTGCCAGTACGTCTGCCTCTTTCGCCAGAGATGTAATTTTAGCTGATTTAGCACTCGTGAACACGTTTGAGGGCATTTTGTAAAAGGCTTCGTGCTTCAGCTTCCAGCCTTTTTCCGCCAGTTTATGCCTTAGCTCAAATGTAGAGCCACCCCACACAAACTTGCTGGCAGCAGTTTTGAACAAAAAGTATTCCTGCTTTTGTACTGGAAGCATCTCGATAAAGCTGTACACAATGCTAGGCGCATCCAACGCATGCACAGGGAAGCCAATGCCGATTATGTCGTAGCTATTGAGTTGGATAGTCTCCTTACTCAAGGTAATGGTCTCCATGGGCATCAAATCGCATGTTATACCCTTGTCTGCAAAATGCGCTTGAAGCTTCTTGGCTACGTATTCAGTATTGCCTGTCCCGCTAAAATAGTATATTCCAACTGTCATGCATTCCTCCTGATTATCCCAGCCAACTATTCGCTAACTGGGTTGGCAGTACTATGTGTCCTGGTAGTAGGGAAATGAAACCAGCTGCTACATCACTTGTATCTATAGCTTAGTTTGGGTCTGTCTTTCAGGTCGAAGGTTTTTAGTGCTTTGCTTGTAAAGTCCTGGTTTATTACCGCCAATTGCAGCTTTTCTGCTTGCCTGTCTGCTCGTCCGCAATACACCAGCTTGCTATCTGTAGTCCAAAATATCTCTTCTGAATAGTTTATCGGGGCATCATCAGCTACAAACATGCTCTTCTTGCCATCTCTGCTAATCAGCATGGCGTAGCTGTTATCGGTTCCGGGATCGGAGATGTAATAATGATATGCGTATAAAATCAGCTTGTCGTTCGGAGAAGGCATAAAGTCTATCTTATCGCCATTAAAGCTCTTCTTAAACTGCTCAAAGTTTACCTTGGTAAGCCTTTTATAGCTGGGATTATCCGCTTTGGGATTGTCACTGATAAACAGCTCATAATGCTTTATATCACCATCGAGCACACTATCATTCTTAATTCCATGCCCCTCTGTAACTGCTTCTTTTATATATGCTGGCTGATATTTCTTGGTGGACACTTCGCCCGGTTTCATGTCTGTTAAAGCATTTGCCCCAAGGTCATAATACTTGTATACATACCATTCATAGTATGGATAATAACCCTCGTAGTCATCGTCATCATATTCTTCTATGCACTCATACACATATATCCGGTTGTCTGACCCCAGCTCTATTTCCATGTTTACCAAGTCCCAGTCGCTCATCTTCTCGTCCAGAATCGCCTTCTCTGTTAATGATGGAAGCTGAAACTCCGTAAAATAAGCATGCTTACTTGTTTCTCCGGTGGGAGTGCCATAGCCAAAACCGAACAAACGTGTTCCGCTGCTATCCCAAACAAGTTGTGTAACACCTTTCGCAGAGGGAATCCGCACCTCTTTGCCGGTGTTTATGTCCATTAAATACGCTGCGCCATTGTGGGTATAGGCAAGCACGTTATTGCTCTTCAAAATGTCTGATGCAGTTTGCGCCCATACTGCTAAGCATCCAAATACCAAAACTAATAGTAGCATCATTTTGCGCATAACCTTCTCCTTTTGCTTGTACTTCCGTATTCAAGCTCGATAGACTTTGAGCAATAATGTATTGGATTACAATTCTGTCAATTTAATTCGCTATGTAAAACTTAATGCGCTCTTACGCCTCTGCATGTTGCCACTTTATATGCCAATAAAGAAAGGGCTGATAACTAACCAGCCCATGCTATTAATACAAATCTAACTTTATTCAGCAGAGCAAATAAGCATCCAACTAGTGCCAAATTTATCGGTTAAATCGCCAAAGTAATCGCCCCAAAATGCTACTTCGGGCGGCATACCAATTGTTGCCCCATCGGAAAGCTTCTCCCACAGGGCATCCACTTCTTCCTTGCTGTTCAGGCTAATCATTAGTGCTATATTACCGCCTATCACCGCTTTCTGCCCAAATGTTTCGCTAACATCCGAGCCGCAAAGCGTGGTCTGCTCATTTATCGGCAAGCCAATGTGCATAATAAGTTCTTTTAGCTCCTCTGGCATTTGCTTGCCATCTTCCATCGGCATATCTTTGTATTTACCAACATACGTAAATTCACCGCCAAATACGCTTTTGTAAAACTCGAAAGCTTCCATGCAATTGCCATTGAAGTTCAGGTAAGGATTCATGCTAATCATATCTTGTCTCCTAATTAGTTTATACCAGATATAATAATCCGGGCTGTTCAGTGTGTCCACTATCAGTTTAGACTGGGATAATAGAATCCATTTGCAAAAGCGTAGAGAGCTTGATTTATAGCAGCTATAAGACAGCTTTATGAGCTTTATGACTCTCGACTCCTCCACCCCTCCACCTCCACCCCTCGATCCCATCGACCTCGAATATACCAATTATCCCCTTATCACATCTCTAATGATTCTCTAATCATTCCCTAATGATTCCCTAATGAGATTAAAGAATCACTACTGGATTATTAATGGATTATTCGGTATCATATAAGGGGCAAAAAGAATGACAGAACGTATAATTTAGCAGAATTGGCATTAGAATATGGGGAGGGTGGTAGCAAGATTTCGCTTGACATAGCAGACTTGCACTGCCTAATGGCAGAAAATATCACCAATAGGAAGCGGATATGAAAGCAACTTACTTATTTGTGTTTTTTTGCATTGCAGCCATCATGGTCTATGCTGTGGATGTGCCGGCAGGCTTTATCCTGGTAGAGGGTGGAACCTTTAATAATGGTGTGGCTGAGATTAGCCTCAGCAGCTTCTACATGGGCAAGTGTGAAGTTACCCAAGCTGAGTATCAAGCAAGCACCAAGATTAAAAAATCTTTCAATGCCGGCAAGCCCAATAATCCCGTGGAGGGAGTATCCTGGTTCGAAGCCATAGCCTATTGTAACTTACGCAGCCTTGCAGAGGGGCTGAATCCCTGCTACACCTATAGCAATCTTGGCAATAACCCCCAGAATTGGCCAGTAAGCTGGTATCTGAATAACGATAATCAAGACAAAATTAACTGCGATTGGACAGCCAATGGCTATCGCCTGCCTACTGAAATGGAGTGGCTCTACGCAGCCAAGGGAGGCAAGCAAAGTAAAGGCTTTAGCTACAGCGGTAGTGATGATTGGACAGCCGTAGCCTGGTTTAGCGGTTCTGCCAATCCGAATGAAACGCAGCCGGTGGGGACAAAAGCCCCGAACGAGATTGGCTTGCATGATATGAGCGGGAACGTAGCGGAGTGGTGCTGGGATCGCTTTGGCAGTCTGCCTGCAGAAGCTTCCAGTAATCCCCGTGGAGCTTCCGAAGGCATAGACAGATGCTTCCGGGGTGGAAGCTTTAACAGCAATCCCGATTATAGCACTATTACTATACGCAAACCCCTTGAGCCGATGGAAGGCTCTTACAACCTCGGTTTTAGAATCTGCAGGAACGCTGAATAGGAAAGTAAACGCCCTTATTGGAGGACACTTGAAAGACAATCCACAGGTCGTAATAGACCATTTTGCAAACGTATTTGAAGGCATTAATCCCAGCTATTTTGCCGGGGGACATGAATGGTCGGATGGCACCTTATTTCAAATGGACAAGCAAGGGGAAGTGTATGTAATAAAGGTGCTTTCTGGCTGTGAGCATAGCTTTGAAGCTATCCATGAACGCATTAGCTTTGCCCGTTATCTGGCAGAGCATGGCATAGCCACCACCAAGCCGGAATACTCTGCCAATGCCAGGCTGGTGGAAAGCACTATCCACGAAGGCAAAAGCTACCACGCAGTTTGCTGGAAGTATATTTGCGNNGTGCCTGGACGATAGAATGCCCAATGATTTATCGCACTTTTACCACGCCTGGGGTAAACTGATGGGCAAGATGCACCGTTTGGCACAGGCATATCCCACCTGGCTGCAATCCCATGCCCTTGATGCCTCCGGCAAGGCAATAATCTCCCGCAAGGCTGAATGGAAGGTTTTTTTTAACTGGCTACTGGGAGATGATGTAAAGCAAGCATGGCTGCATTTGGGGCAAGAGCTGGACAATTACCCGGTTAACCGCACTAACTATGGCTTTGTGCACAACGATGCCCACCCGGGTAACATGCTGCAAAATGACAGTGGCCTGGTGCTTTTGGATTTCGATGTTGCAAATTGCCTGTGGTTTGCGCTCGACCTTGCCATTTGCTTCAATAGCGAATATGCCAGAATAATGCATCACTCCAAACACAAAGGGCAGGAACATACCCTTAAGCAGCTATTTATGGCAAAGTTCATGCAAGGTTATACCCAGGAAAACAGCCTGGCAGATAGTGACCTGCACAGCATTGGCAGCTTTATCCACTATCGCCATTTTCTGATGTATGCCGTGTTTTATAACCAGATTAAAGACAATGCACCTAAGTATTTGGAG
>DIMZ01000169.1:0-687 GCA_002425825.1 Cloacimonetes bacterium UBA5553
ATCATTATACACATCCTAAAACGTTGATTACAGCTAAATAATAAAGCTTTAGGGAGCTTGGGCAAGTGATTTATGGTTTGGTAATATAATGGAGTTAGATATAGCTGAGGTAATACATTAACAAAATGGCCTTAATGTTTTGTAAGGTAAACTCGTTAGCCTATGGTCGAACATATCGGCCGCTTGCTGCAAGTGAGCAATCTCACCATTGTTATCAATATGCATATCGGCTATTGGTGCTTTAAGGCTATCAGGCATTTGCTTATCAATTCTTTGTGAAGCATCTATTGGGGAAAGCCCGCGCTTTATAATGCGCTGCAGCCTAAGCTCTGGTGATGCACTAATTAGAACAATAAAGTCAAAAGATGGCTGTAAGTTTACCTCGAAAAGCAAGGGCACTTCAAATATGATAAGTGGATCGGCAGATCTATCTACCAAAGCTTGCATATCCTTTAGCACCAGTGGATGCAGTAGGCTGTTCAGGTGCGTAAGTGCTTCGTTATCTGCGAAGACAAGCTCAGCCAGCTTGGCACGGTTTATTGAATGTTCATTCCTTGCGGGGTCATTTGGATTATTTAGTACTTGTTTGCCGTACTTAGCTATCAGTTCTCTGACAACACAAGTATCTTCAAGATGCTTATTGGCAAGCATATCTGCATAATGAATGGTATAACCCAGGCTTTCCAT
>DIMZ01000169.1:731-3409 GCA_002425825.1 Cloacimonetes bacterium UBA5553
TTTACCGCTACCGATATTGCCGGTTATGCCAATTATTAGGGGGCGTTTATTTGGTGGCATCAGTTAATATCTGCATCAGCTCTTCAAATGCAACATCCGTCTGGATGGTTCCCGCCTGGGCTACAGATACCTTTCCAGATTGTTCGGATACTATTATTGCTATTGCATCGCTAAGTTCTGTTATGCCTATCCCTGCAAGATGACGAGTACCAAACTTGCGTACATAATCTTGCTTCTTGGAAAGCGGAAGCACAACTTTGGCGGCTATGATACGATCACCTCGGATGATGATGGCTCCGTCGTGTAGAAGGCTTTTGGGATTGAATATGGTTAAGACCAGTCTCATAGATATTGCTGCGTCCAACAGCTCACTACTATGGATATATTCGTGAAGCTTACGCTTGTTTTCAATAATAATCAGGGCACCAGTTTTGCGAAAACTCATAGATGACACAGCGTCAATTATTGGCGAATAAAGCGTGCTACGTTCCCGCTTTCGGAATGCTATGCCGAGTTCACGAGATAAATTTAAACGGGCAAGAATGGAGCGTAGTTCTGGCTGGAACAATATGACTACTGCTATTATCCAGAAATTGCGGATAGCACTAAGCAATGAGCTAACAACTCTCAGGTCGAATACCACTGCCAGAAAGTATAGCAGCATGATGAATAGCAGTCCCCACAACACCTGATACCCACCGGATTTACGAACGATGAGCAAAGACTGATAGATTAGAAAAGCAATTAGCAGGATATCTATGAAATCTTTAAAGCGAGGGATAAGGAAACCCATGTTATGCACCAATACTGTTGGGTTGAGAGATCGCTTTTATAACCTTTAAGAACTGCATGTGTTGATCAACATCGTGGCACCGAATAATGGTAATACCCTTTTGCAAAGCCCAGGCAGCAACAGCTAGGCTTCCACCCAGTCTTTCCTGTGGTTGTGATGGAACAAGTTGATTAATAAAACTCTTGCGGCTAGCACCAAGTACAATGGGTAAGCCAAAAGAGGAGAACTCATCAATTCTGTTGATTAGCTCCAGGTTATGCTTTAGATTCTTGCCAAAACCAATGCCGGGATCAATCATCAGGTTATGTAGTTTTATACCTTTTCTAAGACAAAAATCAATCCGCTGAGTCAAAAAGCTCTTTACATCATCCACTATGTTCTTATAGGATGGGTTAAGTTGCATGGTTTCCGGCGTGCCCTGCATGTGCATCAGGATAAGCTTTGCATGGGGAAATGAGCTAACAAGCTCTGCCATATCACTATCAAACAGAGCAGCAGAGATGTCGTTAATAATGTCAGCTTTCGCCTCCAATGCCGCCAAAGCAACGGAGGACTTTCTGGTATCTATGGATACTAGTGACTCTGGATGATGCTCTTTTAATTGAGAAAGTATGGGCAACACGCGTGTAAGCTCGATAGTTTCATCCATGGGTTTGGCACCTGGACGAGTTGATTCTGCCCCGATGTCAATAATGTGTGCTCCTGCGGTAAGCATGTTCTCTGCATGAGCCATAGCAGCGGTTGGATTCATGTATTTGTTCGCATCGGAGAAAGAATCTTCTGTGAGGTTCAGAATACCCATCATAAGGGGATAGTTGGCTTGGTTAGTAAATAAAAAATCGATGTTATTCATCTACCACAAACCTGCATCGAACGCGATAGAGTTTATCGGGTTGATACGCACCACGAAATCCAAATTGCCACTGAGGCAGCACTCTTTGCACGGCTTCTACATAACCGGCAGTACTAAAAGAGATTACTTTAACCGAGCTGATATCTACTGATCCACGGTTGGTTAGCTTGAATTCCAATAGAACTTCGCCGTCTATATTTGGTACTATCATTGGCTTGGGCTGCTGGATAATATAGGCATCACCACTGCCCATCTCCAAATCTGCCGAGAAGCCNNGCCGGAGTTACCACCAGGAACGGTGTTTCCCATACTTCTCAAGGAAGTTGCTGCACGTCTTCTGTTTTGAGTGTTAATGTCGCTTGTAGATGTACTTACTGCAGGCGCTTCTAATAGCGGACTGTCTATCAGTCTGGGTGTAGGGCTTACAACAGTTGGTACTGTGTTTTGAACCTCGCCCGGAGTGACTAATGGAGAGGGTATGTCTGCTACTTCTCTGGGAGCATTGGGCACAATTCCCTGAGAGCTTTGGACATTGCTTACTGCGTTGTCAGATGGTGTTTCCCACTCGAATGAATGCCAACGTTCAGGAAGCTTTGGATTCAAGATTATTAGAGCTAAAATCAGGATTATCAACAAGTGGATAAGGCTTGAGATAAGGTAACCGTTCTTGATAAGTTTGGATGCTTTGATAGTCACTGCTGGTTATTCCCTTCAGTTGTGGCAACAAAAATGCGCTCGAAACCTGAGCTTCGGATTACATCCATCAGACCAATGAGCTTGTCAATTTGCAGATTGTGCTCTGCCGACACTCTTACTACCTGTTCCGGATCTGAATACTTGCTTTTAAGAACAACAGGGAGGTCAGTCATGGTAATGGGTTCTTCATTCAGGTACAGCCTGCCATCGTTGAAGTAAGTTAGCTGTATTGTTTGATGGCTTTGCCTCACAGAGGTTGTAGAGCCGGGAAGTTTAATTGGCAATCCGGTTTGGCTGGCAAAGTTTGAAGCAATAAGCAAGAACACCAATAGCAAA
>DIMZ01000169.1:3441-9518 GCA_002425825.1 Cloacimonetes bacterium UBA5553
TACGCTAAGCTTCATTGGGTTTATTGTCCTTTATTAATGTCTATCTTAATAAGATATTCTACTGCTGTATCTTGCATGTCTTTGGCGATGTTTTCAAGATGCTGAACTAGATCGTTGTAGAATATAATGGTTACAATACCAACAACCAAGCCACCAATAGTAGTTAACAAGGCTTCCCAAATGCCGCCGGCAAGCATGCTGATGTCCACACCGCTTTGGCTTTGAGCATGAATGTTCATAAATACTCTAACCATTCCGATTACTGTTCCCAAGAAACCGATAAGTGGGGCAGTGGCAGCAAAAGTGGATAGCCAGCCTAAGCCTCGTTCCAGTTTATGCAACTGCATGGTAGCAGTTGACTCCATGCTTTGATTCACCAAGTCCCAGTTCGTGGTATTGGTGTTTAGCAGCTTATCCAACATAATGCCTAAGGGGCTTTGATCGCCATACATCTTTATCACGCTTTTCATGTTATCCAGTTTTTCTTGTTGCGAAAGGGAAGTTTTCAGCTTGTCATTGGCTTTTTTTACTGCTTTTAATTGCCAGTATTTGTCGATGATGATGCCAATGGCTATCACAGAGATAACCATAAGGACATACATCAGGATGCCACCTTTTACAATCATGCTAAGTAAGGACATGTTTCTCCTTTAATCAATGCTCTTTAACTAAATCATGGAACACCGATACATATCGGTGTTCCACGATATATTTTGTATTAGTTAGCTTATTCAACCGTGTTGAATCTGAAAGCTTTTCATGAACTCAGCAAGGGCATGAGCTGCGGGAAGGGGCAGTGAATTATAAGTGGAAGCTCTGCAACCGCCTACGTCTCTGTGACCCTTTAGTCCAATCATTCCTTGCTTCTTTGCTTCACTGATAAACAGAGCTTCCAAGTCTTCAGAAGGTAGACGGAAGGTGATGTTCATCAAAGAGCGGTCAGCCGGCTCAACTGTGCCTTTATAGACNNTTGGAAGCATCCATGGCATCATAGATATACTTGGCTTTGGCAATGTTGTTCTTTTCGATATTCACAAGACCGCCATAAGCTTCTATCCACTTCAAGACCAAGCCAATTAGGTAAATAGTGAAGGTAGGAGGTGTGTTGTACATACTACCATTCTTGGCATGAAGCTGATAATCCAGCATGGATGGAACATTGGTGGCAGCAGTAGCCAGGAAATCCTTCTTGATCAATACAACCACGCAACCTGATGGGCCAACATTCTTCTGAGCACCGGCATAGATCATGGAATACTTTTCCACATCAATTGGCTTACTCATAAAGTTAGAGCTCATATCTGCAATTAAGGGAACACCTACTGGTACTTCTGGGTCAATCTTCCACTCAGTACCGAAAATTGTGTTATTGGTAGTAATGTGCAGATAAGCAGGATTATCGGAAAGCTGCCATGTTTTTGGGATGTAGCTGAAGTTCTTGTCTTCAGATGATGCAGCATNNATCTTTGCTTCGCCGATAGCTTTTTTGCTCCAAACACCGGTGTTAATGTAGTTTGCTTGCTTACCATCGGATGCAAAACTCATGGGTATCATTAAGAATTGCATGCTGGCTCCGCCTTGCAGGAACAGAACTTCCCACTCATCACCAAGGCCGTAGATGCGCTTAACCGCAGCGTAGGTTTCATCAATAATAGCTTGATATTCTTTGCTGCGATGGCTCATTTCCATCACGGAAAGTCCCATTCCTTTGTAGTTAAACAGATCTGCCTGTGCTTCTCTGAGCACTTCTTCGGGCAACACTGCTGGACCAGCGTTAAAGTTATGTACGCGTTCCATTTGTATCCTCCTGGATGTATTTTTGTAATCTATGAGCAAGAATTTCAAAGTCCATTCTTTCAGGCAAGCTATTTTTTTACATATATAAAAGTGTTGACTTGAATGCTGTCTTAAAAATGGTGAGGCAAAGGTATAAAGATATGCTACACGAAATATTACGTAATATAGATGTTGTCTTGGCATCTCAATCTCCAAGACGAAAAGAGCTGTTTGCCCTGCTGGGTATAAACCATCGTGCCTTGCCGGCAGATATACCAGAACCGATTACCGATGATGCACCTGAAATTCAAGCGTTGCACTATGCGATAAGAAAGGCAAAGGTTATTGCCAATATTGGCTATTCCAATAGCATGATAGTATCCGCAGACACGGTTGTGGATGTAGATAACATTGTGCTTGGAAAGCCAGCAAATGCCAATCAAGCCAAACACTTTCTATCTATGCTGTCCGGTAGAGAGCACTATGTCCATACAGGCATCTGCATCCTCTACAAAGGGATAGAATATACTTCATCAGAATGCACACGAGTGCAGTTTGCAACACTATCGACAGAGGAAATTGATAATTACATAGCTACCAATGAACCCTTCGACAAGGCTGGTGCTTACGGCATTCAGGGTTATGGAGCACAGTTTGTTACAGGCATAATAGGCTGCTATTTCAATGTTATGGGCTTTCCTGTGCGCAAGTTCTATGAGCTTGTGTTTAATCTCAAGCAAGATGGCATTATATGAAGCTATTCAGAAATGCATATCTTTGGTTAGCAGGCAGCTTTACTACCGACATGAAAGCCATTCTAGTGCATAATGGAGTAATTGAATCCATTATGCACGAACCTGTCAGCTCAGTTCCATCTTACGCACAAGTAATAGACTTAGAGGGAGCATACCTATATCCTGGATTTATCGACACGCATACTCACAGCTTTGAAGGTGGATTATACTCATTGGGCGTTGATCTATCCAATGTTTCCTGCATAGATGAAGTATTAGCCCGTCTCCATGAACAATACAAAAATAGTGACGACATCATATTCGCCTGGCAGTTTGATGAACAAAGCATACGAGAACAACGCTTTCCTAGCATGAATGAACTGGATAGCGTGGTACCCGATAAGCCTTTGGTTCTTCGCCGTATAGATGGCCATTCATGCGTGTTGAATAGCTACGCTCGCAAGCAATTAAGCGGACTAGATCCAGTTAGCGAGATTCTGCGTGCCCAGGATAATGATATTGCCGTTCATCATTTTCACAAAATGCTGAAACCTGATGCAATTCTAAACGCTTACAACCGTGCAGCGGAGATAGCAGTAAAGGGAGGCTTCACCGGCATTCACACTATGGTTGGAGACGCTATGCAGTCTATAGGTCACTACAGCCTGCTTAGCCAGCACATATCAAGTTTTAAAGTTACATACACTTTATATCCCCAATCCTTCAATCTAAAGGCAGCATTGGATGCCGGAGCTAGAAGGATTGGTGGTTGTATTCTTGCCGATGGATCAATCGGCTCACACACCGCTGCACTTTTTCAGCCGTATTATGGTACAGATAATAGTGGCAGTTTGTACCATGACGATAGCTTCTGGCGTAAGTTTATTGGCGATGCGCATAAGCACAATCTGCAAGTAGGCGTACATTGCATTGGCGACAAAGCCATTAAGCAAATCAATGTCGTTTACCAACAACTAGCGGATTCCACTGGGAAAGATTTAAGACACCAACTGATACACTGCGAGTTAACAGACGACGCTTTAGTATCAGATATTTCCAAATCTGGTGCTGTTCCTGTGATGCAACCCAATTTCGATTTTCTATGGGGTGGAGACAATGGTTTTTATAGCAAGCAACTCGGTGTAGCTCGAAGCAGCAATATGAACCGTCTGGCTTCGTTAACACGAAGTGGTGTAAAGGTTTGTGGTAGTTCGGATTGGTACATTACTCCGCTTGATGCTGTCCAATCCATTCGTGCCGCGATGCAGCATCATAACGTAAATGAGCGCCTTAGCCATGCTCAGGCTGTAGATATATACACTAGAAACGCAGCCTGGCTAAGCCATGAAGAGAATAGTCGTGGCACAATTAGTGAAGGCTACAATGCCGACTTTTGCATCTTGAGCAGCCCGATAGACAACTTTGTGCTAAAACCATCAGTTAAAATGGTGGTTAAGCAAGGAAGCACAGTGTATGAAACTGATTGACTTTGATGCCATTCTAAGTCTGGAATTGGAAACTCATCCACATCTGGAGCTATTGGACATCTACAAGCTGATGTACCAATCTTATTTTGGACCATCTCATATAGTAAAGGATAGATTTACCGTAGCCAAAAACATAGAGATAGAATACATGAATATGCAACAAGGCTATTATCCCTTGTTTCATGATATCGGAGAGCAGCCAGGATACATACGGGTAAGCCTGAGTGTGTTAGACAAGGCATATAGAACCAGTCCTGCTTTATTCATGGCTACATGTACAAAATTTTCCGATCTCATATTGGCTTCTTGCTACATAATGGATACGGAACTTAGTGTTGCTGATATTTGGAAGCAAAACTATTCAACTATTCTTAAATACTACACACCCACAGTAGAAGAAGTTGAGACTGTATCTGAGTTCGCAAGGGATGGCAATATACCTAGCCACTCAGACAAGTATAGAATGCATTACAACCCACATTATCGCCTTGTTTACAAAAAAGACAAGCACTCAATATCAGAATTAGAACAAACATTTTTACTCAAATAGAGGAGAGTTAATGAAACCGGTACGAGTTCGTTTCGCACCAAGCCCCACCGGATATTTGCATATCGGTGGCTTAAGAACAGCTTTATACGATTTTCTTTACGCCCGTTCCCAAGGCGGAAAGTTCATTCTTCGCATAGAAGATACAGACAAAAGCAGAGAGGTTCCAGGAGCAGCCGAAGATTTAATAAAAACATTACACCTCTTAGGCATTGACATAGACGAAGGCCCGCGCATAGGTGGCCCCTTTGGTCCCTACACCCAATCAGAACGTTTGCCACTGTATCACGAGCATGCGCAAAAGCTGATGGATAGTGGAAACGCATATCGCTGTTTCTGCAGTTCTGAAACTCTCAGCGAAATGCGTAATGAGCAGCAGGCAAAAGGACTGTTTGTAAAATATGACCGACGCTGCTTAGCCCTTTCTGAGCACGAGATTCAACAAAAGCTTAGTTCTGGAGAAAGCCACGTGATTAGGCTTAAGATGCCCGATAACCGAAGCTTTAAATTTAGCGACTTGATAAGGGAAAGCGTGGAGATGGATAGCTCACAATCTGATGACCAGGTTCTAATAAAAAGTGATGGCTATCCAACATACCATTTGGCAGCGGTGGTGGATGATCATTTTATGCAGATATCTCATGTGATACGTGGTGAAGAATGGCTATCCAGCACACCCAAACACATCTGGTTATATGAGTGCTTTGGCTGGGAAGCACCCACATGGGTTCATCTTCCCTTAATTCTATCTACAGACAGATCTAAGCTAAGCAAGCGCATGAATGATGTGTCTGTAGAAAGCTATATATCAAAAGGCTACCTGAAAGAGGCTCTGTTAAATTTCGTCGCCTTACTTGGCTGGCATTCTTCTGATGATAGAGAGCTGTACTCACTGAACGATTTGTGTGAAACATTCAGTCTGGAACGCGTGAGCAAGTCAGGTGCAATATTTGACCTTACCAAGCTAGACTGGATGAATGGGCACTACATACGCAATCTGGCTTTAGATACTATTGCCGAACGAGCAAAACCATACTTTTCTGAGCGCAAGATAGATACATCTGATATTAGCAAGTATCATAAGTGCATCGCAGTAGCCAGAGAAAGGTGTACTTTGTTACCTGAGCTTGCTGATTATTGCCAGATGTTTTTTGTAAAACCACTCCTATCGGATGCTGATGTAAGCTTGATGCGGACAACAGAGGCACAGCAGGTTCTTTCCTGGTTCAGCAATGCCATACCTGCCTATTCTCCCTTAAACGAAGAAAGCATAAACCTGATGGTGAAACAGTGCTCTACCGACACTGGTATAAAAGGTAAACAGCTATACACACCACTTCGTCTTGCCTTAATTGGCCAGGCTCACGGCCCTGACCTCCCCAATACCTTTGCCATATTGGGTGAAAATGAAGCTAGTAAGCGAATTAAGGATTGCATCGTATAACACACGATTAGTTAGAGTGATATTAAGCCTGTTTTTGCCTTAGCAGTAACAGGCTTGCTCTTTTCAGCCCTGCTTCTTCCTTGCTGCTA
>DIMZ01000169.1:9524-10019 GCA_002425825.1 Cloacimonetes bacterium UBA5553
TAGCAGCAAGGAAGAAGCAGGGGAGCTGTTATTAAGCTATGCACAAGAAGGTTATAAGAAAAGCTCATTCACGTAATACCACAAGCTAACATGTTGTAATCCATACAATGCTTAGTTGCTGGTAATCTGTGGCACAAGCTGTAACAATAATAACAAGTGCGTTAGCACATATCTGTTAGAATATTGGAATAGCCAGTGAACAGCATGATTCGACATACATGTTCAGAGTTACGCAGTAGTTTGTAGCAACTATGTAAGCAAAGCGGTAATACGAGATTGCCAAAATTGCATTGACACAGAGATAGAGAGAAAAAAAAGTGTCAGCTAGATAGACTTTGGAGAATGTGATGCCCCGATATACGCTGGTAATAATAGTATGTATAATATGCACAATAGCTTATGCAGATGAGCTAGATGATAAGGTGCGTCAGTTACGCGAAGTGCAGAAACAGCTTGAGTCCACACAGCAGAAAGTAAAGCAAACAGAGACTAAAA
>DIMZ01000169.1:10031-12833 GCA_002425825.1 Cloacimonetes bacterium UBA5553
CAGCGCACCTCATCGCTAAAAAAACGCACGGAGGAAAACCTAAGAAAGCTAAAGCAAGATGAAGTGATCGCCCGCGACTCTCTAAAATCTGTTCAGCAAAGGCTTGAGCAAGCCGAGAATAAACTTAGCTTTATGCACAGCCAGCAGAATACAGAGCTGAATATGCTGTTACGTGTGCATAAGTCTTACAAAGCGCAAGATATAAATCATCGTGATCATCGCTATTTACAGCAATTCGCCATTGGCACGCGCAAACAGATTGATATATTAACCGGCTTTAGAGTAAGCCTTACCCATGAGAAAGAGCTTAGGCAATCTGAAGCCATAAAGGTTACTCGTGGTGTACGTGACGAAAGCAACAAGAATAACCAATACGAGAAGACCATAAAGAATCTATCGAATCAGACCAAACAGCTTACTGCAGAACAAAAGAAGCTTCAAGCGCAGGTAGAGAAGCTGAAAAAAGACAGCACTGCTCTGGAAAGCCTGGTTAATCAGCTTATGGCAAAGCAAGGCAAAGAGCCATCAAGTTATCAGTTTACCGATAAAAAGATAGCATGGCCGCTACGCGGAAAGATAGTACGCAGCTTTGGTGAAGAAACAAGCAGCTATGGCACCAGCGTGGTGAACAACGGCATAGACATTGCTGCGCCAGAGGGAACAAGGGTGGTGGCAGCCGATGATGGCGAAGTTATCTTCTCCGACAGATACTGTGGACAGGGCAAGCTGATTATTATCGATCACAAAAACGGATTTTTTACTTTGTATGCCTATAACAGTGAGCTATTGGTAGCCAAAGGAGCTAAGGTTAAACGCGGACAAGCAATAGCCAAAAGCGGTATGACAGGCTCGGCAACTCAAGCATCGCTACATTTCGAACTTAGAAAGGATGGCAGGGCTATAAATCCTGTTCCGTATTTAGAGTAAGGAGCTTTTATGCAGTTGTTGCGCGATCCGGGACTACACAAATTAGAGAAGTTTGTAACTAAAAACAAGTTAGAAGATGCTACTATCCTTCATTGGACTGGTTCGATGTGGGGGATAGGCTGTCGCCTTTCTGCTAAAGAGACGATTGCCAGAATTGGCAAATATAAGCAACGCCCCGAAAAGCAAGGATTCATTGCACTGATACCAGATATATCATATTTGGATATCAGCAAGATACCGGAAGCCTTAAAATCATTAATGCAGCAATACTGGCCGGGTAACCTGACGGTTGTGACAAGCTATGATGATGAGATGTATAAAGACATAGCCATAGAAGGAAAGGTTGCTTTCAGAGTGCCTGGCGATCCATTGTTGCGTGAGTTCATTGATCTAATTGGCGAACCCATTATTAGTACAAGCATCAACATAGCCGGCTTACCGCCTGAAGAGGATTTGGGACGTATTGAGCGGAACTATTCCAAGTGGATAGACTTTGGACTAATCCCTCCAGTTAAAGAGATACGTAGCGGTACACAACCTTCTACCATTATAGAGTACATTAAAACCAGCGAAGCTAAAAGTACCATGGACAAAGATGAGATTAAGTGTATTAGAGAGGGCTCTATTCCTTTCTATGAGGTAAAAAACTCATTCCACCTACCATTAGTTATGTTTGTATGCACCGCTAATATATGCCGCAGCCCCATAGCTGAGAAGCTTTTCAGGCATAAGATTAAGGAACAAGGCTTATCGATGGCTACCGACTCATGTGGCTTGATTGAAGGCGGACATAATATTTCGCTAAGCTCTATGCAGTTATTAATGGAGCGTGGAATAATGGAAGCCCAGGAGCACGTTTCCAAACAAGTAACCCCACAGATGGTAACTTCTAGTTGGCTGGTACTGACCATGGAAGAAAGGCAACGTGACTGGCTGCGGGAAAAAGAGCCAAATAGTGCACATAAGATATATACTCTAAACGAGATAGTTGGTGAACCCGGAGATGTAAAAGACCCGTATGGTAGNNGACCTGGAGAACTATAAAACTACATTTGGCATAATAGAGGACAGACTTAACAGTGTAACAGCTATGATAAAAAACAATAATGTATTTCATAAGGATAATAACTAATGGAACAATGCCCCATTACCCCTGCCATAATAGCCGAACACGGAATTAGCAGCGAGGAATATCAGCTAATCCTAAATATACTGAAGCGTGAGCCAACTATTGTTGAGCTTGGAATATTCAGCGTAATGTGGAGTGAGCATGCAAGCTATAAAAACTCTGTGAAGTATCTTAAAACACTCCCCAAAGATGGACCGGCTATGCTTACCAAAGCCGGAGAAGAGAATGCAGGGGTTGTTGACATCGGTAATGGTTTGGCTATTACTTTTAAAATAGAAAGCCACAACCACCCATCTGCTCTTGAGCCCTATCATGGAGCTGCTACGGGAGTGGGAGGTATATTGCGCGATATCTTTACGATGGGTGCGCGACCAATTGCGGCACTTAACTCATTACGCTTTGGCAATCCTGATAATCCCAAGGTTAAGCATCTTATAAAAGAAGTGGTTAGCGGTATAGCGGACTATGGCAATTGCTTTGGTGTGCCCACTGTGGGTGGCGAGATATATTTTGAAGACAGCTACGAAGGTAACCCCTTGGTTAATGCCATGGCAGTGGGAGTGCTAAAACACGATCAGATTGCTCGTTCCGCTGCCTCAGGTGTAGGTAATGCTGTGATAATTGTGGGAGCAAAGACAGGTAGGGACGGTATTCATGGAGCAACATTTGCCTCTATAGACCTTAGTGAAGAATCGGAAGAGAAGCGTACTGCAGTACAAGTTGGTGATCCCTTCCTGGAAAAGCTA
>DIMZ01000173.1:0-172 GCA_002425825.1 Cloacimonetes bacterium UBA5553
TGTTATCAGCGATACTCAAAACAGCATTCTAACAATAAAAGATGGCAACGTATTAATCCGCATCCCAGCAGAAGAGATTAAGCAAGTAATTGATGGACAAAAAGACCTTAGCAACGAGATTCTTCAGAATGCCCTGTCACCTACCAAGCAGGATAGTCACTATCTAACCCGT
>DIMZ01000173.1:217-8512 GCA_002425825.1 Cloacimonetes bacterium UBA5553
AACAATGAAGCTGAATTCCTAAGTGCTCAAACTGGCACATCAGTTTGGACAAAGCACTATTTCAAGTCCAGAGTAGCCACCGTGGAAGAGCTGACAAATGGCACAATGGTGATAGTGCTGGATACGGCAGAAAACAACTTGTATCGCGCTCCTAAGAATAATAACGAAGCACGCACTGCTATCTGGTGGGCTTCGCGCATCACAGATAACTCAGAGATATTCAAAGGTTACGTAATAGTTGGCGGAAATTATAAAGTAGCTTTGGATGCAGTTCGAATTGTTATAAACTAAGAGATTATAATACTCAGTTACTAACGCTACGCACTACACGAAAGCCGATGTATGGGCTTTTGGTGAAGGGCTTTGCATAGTCCCGGTTGCTTACTCGCATCTCTGATGGCGCATGATACCAGGAGCCACCCCGGATAACCTTGTCTGTACCGTTGTCAGGACCTTTGTAACGATCACTCACTTGGTAGGAATATGGTGCATACCAGTTCCAAACCCATTCGTACAGATTACCGCTGAGGTCATAAAGCCCCAGCTTATTAGCCGATTTCTTGCCACCGGGATGGCTTTTGGCATTGCTGTTTCCGTTGTGCCAACCAACTTCATCGGCTTTATTGGAACCGCTGTAAACAAAGAAATCACGCTGTTNNCTTCGGTTGGTAGGCGATAGCCATCTGCCTCAAAGTTGCAGGTAACCTCAGAATCATAATAGTCATAACAAGGTCGAAATCCGTCTCTGATGCTCTTTTCGTTGCAAAACTCAATTATATCATAGAAGCTAACATTTTCCACAGGATAATCTTTATTCTTGTTTTGCGAAGGGTTGTTTGGGAATATCATCATCCATTCTGCCTGGGTAATTTCGTGGCTACTAATGTAAAAAGGTGCCAGTTTTATGGTAAGTAGTGGGAATTCATCATCATCGGCATCAGGGGCAATGCTGCCCATTACCAAAGTATCGGCAGGAACCAGTATCATGTTTATGGGAGTGTTGGCAATGCTGGGGTCGTTTTCGGCTATTGCAACATTCAGGCTGTCGTTGCTAATATTGAACTTAGGACGGCTGGCAAAAACGAAGTATTTGAACACAATGAATACTACCACAACCAGCGATAGCCAAAGGAGCACTTTAAAGGTCTTCATGAGGCTAACACTTTCTTCATCATTGGCTTTTTCTGGTTTACGAAAGGGCTGGCTGTTATACAAGGGGCTGGCTTTGTCTATTTTGGGTTTGGGGGCTACAGGTTTTGGTGCATAGCTAATTTCCTCCAGAGGAGGAAGGGATATNNTGCACCGGCATGGGAGGTTCAATGGTGCTCGCTGGCTCTTCCTCGCTAAGGTATGCCATTACCAGTGATGTCTCCGGCTCGTCAATGATCTGCTCTGGCATTGCTTGCCCGATCTCTGGCTCGTTCAATAGCTCCGTAAACGGCAAGTCCGGTTCCGGAAATTCCGGCTCGAGAATGCGGGGGCTTTCCTCTATTGCTACCGTTTCTGGTATCGGTAGCTCCTCTTTTATTGCTATGGCTTCCGGTTCCGGCTCAGAATGCTCAATTTCGGGCTCTGTAGCAATCTCTTCAAGCTCTTCCGGTATCTCAATCTCGGGCGTGGCAAAGCTCTCTTGCTCGAAGATGCTTAGCAGCTCTTTCGCTGAGGCAATTCTATGATTGGGGTCTAGCTTTAAGCAGCTTAGTATAGTGGTGTAAAGCCAGTCCGGCATACTAATGTTTAGTATTTCCGGCATAATCACGGCACGACAGAGGCTTTGCTTCTTTTGCTGCACCGAGCCCAGACTGTAGTCTATCCTCCATGGCAAAACCTTGCAATAGCAGAGATAGATAAGCACGGCAAATGAGTATAAATCGGATGCAGCCATGCCAAGGTCTGCCTGAAACAGCTCAGGAGCAACAAACAGGATGGGGTGATAGGCATAGTCCTCTTGCTCTCCATACATCCAGGCAGTTTTATCTTTGCCAAAGCCGATAAGCTTTATGTGCTGATCAGGGCTTACAATTATATTGTGGGGATTTATGTTCAGGTGNNACATAGCCCATGCTGTGGGCGTAGTCCATAGCGGACAATAGCTCTCTTGCCCAGGTTAACACAGTTTCCGGGCTTATCTTATCGCGCTCCAGGCTCAAATAGCGTGCCAAAGGCATGCCGTGAATGTATTCGCCAATAAAGAAAGCACCGCTAATCTCATTAACGCACTCATAACCCTTGCGGATATGCGGGTGGTTTAGCTTTATGCCCGCTTCGGCTTCGGCAACAAGAGTGGCAATCAAGTCTGCATCTTTCATGCGCATGGGGTCGGGAGTCTTTATCAGCACCTCTTTGCCACCCTGTGTTTTTGTGGCACGATAGATACTAAAACGCCGGGAGCGATGGACACTGTCCAACACTTGATAGCTGTTCAAAGTTTCGTTGCTACTCATTCTAATTCGGCTTTATAGATGGTTTTGCCCTTTTTGATAACCCTACTAAGATGCGAAGAGCCGAAATGGTAGGGGATGAAATTCAGATTGGGTATATCCCACAAGCATAGGTCGGCATATTTCCCAACCTCAATGCTGCCTGCCAATCCCCCGCGCGATATTGCCTTTGCGGCATTAAACGTGGCGGCGAGCAATGCTTCAGCGGGACTCATACCCATCTGTAAACATGCTAAGGTCATGGTAAAAGGCATGGAGTCGCAATTACAGCTACCGGGATTATAGTCCGTGGCAATAGCTACCGGCAAACCCGCTTCCAGCATATAACGCGCACGGGCGTAGTGTTTACTGCGTAGCGAGAATAGTGTGGCAGGCAATAAAACAGGGATAACTCCGGCTTGTTTCATGTCGGCAATGCCCTGGTCGCTGGCAGCACCCAGGTGATCTGCAGATACACAGCCCAATTCTGCGCTAAGCTCTGCTCCGCCGATGGGTTCAATTTCATCGGCATGCATTTTAAGTTTAAGGCCGTGTCCTTTGGCACATGATAGTATCTGTTCCGATTCCGCTATGCTAAATACATGGGCTTCGGTAAATATGTCGCAAAACTCGGCAATGCCCTGCTCTGCAACAGCAGGTATCATCTCCTCGCACAGGATGCTGATATACTTGGCATGATTGTCTTTATACTCGGCAGGATACTCATGCGCTCCCATAAAAGTAGGGATAATATCTATCGGTAGCTCTTCGTTAAGCCTTTTTATTACTCGCAATTGCTTTAGTTCGCTATTGGTATCCAGCCCATATCCGCTCTTCGCTTCCAGGCTGGTAGTGCCCAGGCTAATCATTTTCTTGATGCGTTTTGCAGCCAGTTCGAATAGCAAATCTTCGGATGCATCCCGCGTGCTGGCTATGGTAGAGCGGATACCTCCGCCACTTTTGGATATTTCTACATAGCTCTTGCCGGCAATGCGCATGGCAAATTCATCTTCGCGAGTGGTTACAAATACAGGATGAGTGTGACAATCTACAAAGCCGGGTAATACAACTCCCCTGAGGGCATCTATAGTCTCGTCCGCCTGGTACAGAGAGCTTACCTCAGATTCGCTGCCCACAGCAAGGATAATGCCGTCTTGAATCGCTATGGCAGCGTTAATTATGGTTTTAACCGGTTCAGAGGCTTCAATGGCTTGCCCGTTGGCAAGCCCAATGGGACTTATTATCTTGCTGATGTTATGTATTAGTATATCTGCCTTCATTCAAAACACTCCCAGTGCATATAGAGCTGCACTATCGCTAATTGGCGTTTATTCGTCAAGCTTTTTCCTGATAGCAAAAAAGCATCCACAGCCCTGAGGCACATGGATGCTAATGTTTGTATGTGCTTATGCTTTAGTTTTCTTCGGGACTAATCTCCAGATTGTCGAGGTCTTCGGAGAAGATTTCGTCGAATTTCTCGGCAACAGCATTGTATTCATCATCGTCTTCTATGATGCTTAGTTCCACCTGGTCGTTCACTTCTTCGAAGCGAAGAATATCGTACTCGAGTGAATCAAGCTCAGACAAGGCTACATAATGCTTGCCATCATGCTCTATGATGTTTAGAACGTTAAAGTCTTTCTTTGTTCCATCTTCCATATCTAAGGTTAATATGTTAGATTCGCAGTTGCAATCTTCATCACCGCAATCACAATCGTGATCGTGCTGTTCACCGCAGTCGCAAGCTTGTTTTTCTTTATCTGTCATGTTAAGCTCCTAAGTGTTTTGTTACCATGATTTCGCCGGGGGTGTTTCTGGCAAGCTAAATCTTTGTGGATGTATAAACTGAGCATGGTAGATCAACGAAGCCGAAGATACATCACAAAGTCCCTTATATCCATTATTAACCCAAATCCACCTATGCCAAGCCCAAACACTATGCTGCCATACTCCCACATCCCCGGGCTATCTTCAGCTTTGCCCAGCTTACGGTTGGCAGCGTTGATGTATTTTTGCACGGATAGCAGAACAAACAATGTGCTTATAAAATTAACTAACCCTGATAAGAGCCAGGTCATATACCCTTGCAAACCAAAGGGTCGGATGATGAATACGGCAAAGCTGGAATACCATATCAGCGAATATAAGAGTGCATTCCACCTTGCTCGAACAACACTATTCAGCTGCCTGTCTAATTCTATTGCTCTAAACACGAAGTAGGGCAAAAATATCCAGGTTATTATAGGCATCGCTATGGCACTACGCTTGTTACCCTTTTTACGATACATGTATTCAATCTGCCTGATAAACCAGTATAACTCAAAGAAACCGAAGGACATCACAAGGTATATCAGCATTGTCTTTGCCGGAAGGTTATAAAACACTGGTCTATTGTCTTCCTCTTGTATGTAGCTTGCATCTAATGAACGTGCAAACTTTGAAGCGGCGGCTTCATCGAAGATTGGCTTATCTGCTGGTTTGTGTAGAAGCTCCATAATCTCGGCAACGTCTTTAATCTTTACCCAAATCTTGTCTTTATCGGAGATGATGTAGCTATCCAATTCTAATTCGCTTCGCAGCACTGCATCCACAATCCTTGCTGTGCTAACGGGGCCATAATCTTTGCCTTCATTACTGTAGTACCAATTAGCCATACGCCTTTCCTTATCCACAAATTATCTAACAATTACCTCTCTAACATGCGGGAAATATATGTCAACATCAATTTTGGGGTGGCAGGAAGAGCAGCGGGAAAAGTTATTGACAGTTTCGGCGGATTTTTTGAGCCTGACAAAAAACTAAAAACACGTATCTGGAGGAGAAATGACTTATCGTGTGCTCGCGATAAACCCCGGTTCCACATCTACTAAGATTGCCGTTTATGAAGACAAAACACCTCTCTTCGAAAAAACCCTGCGCCATGATCCTGCCGAATTGGAAAAGTTCGGTGGCATCATTGAGCAGTATGACTTCCGCAAAACCCTGGTGATGGAAGCTATGCAAGAGAATAACGTAAGCCCCGAAAGCCTTAATGCCGTAGTTGGCAGAGGTGGCTTGGTGCGTCCCGTAAGTGGCGGAACCTGGAAGATTTGCCAGTCCATGCTGAATGACCTGAAAGACCCCAGCCTATGGGGCAGAATTCACGCTTCCAACCTTGGTGCATTCATTGCCAAAGCCATAGCCGATCCACTATATATACCCTGCTTTATAGTAGATCCCGTTGTGGTGGATGAATTCGACGATATTGCCCGCATATCTGGCATTCCGGAAATAGAGCGAAAAAGCTTGCTGCACGCGCTAAACATTCGCTACATTGGCCGCTTGCTTGCAGCCGAGATGGGCAAAGATATCTCCCAAGCCAATATGATTGGTGTGCATATGGGTGGAGGCATATCTGTGGCTGCCATAAAGGGTGGACGGGTTGTAGATGTAAATAATGCCTTATTAGGCATGGGACCCTTCTCTCCCCAGCGTGCCGGAGCCTTACCGATTGGCGACTTGCTGGATTTGGCATACTCAGGCAAATACACAAAGAAAGAGCTGTGCAATTATCTTACTAAAAGTGCTGGCCTTATGGCGTATCTGGGCACCGACAGCGGTATAGAGATTAACCAACGCATTGAAGCCGGGGACGAGTACGCCAAAAAGATACAGGATGCTATGTGCTACCAGGTTGCCAAGGAGATTGGTGCTTGCGCCACAGTGCTTAGTGGCAAGGTGGACGCCATATACCTGAGCGGTGGTCTGGTGTATAATGCCCATGTTGTGGATGCTATCCGCGAACGGGTGGAGTTCATAGCTCCTCTGCATATCTATCCCGGTGAAAAGGAAATGGAAGCCCTGTCTCAAGGCGGCATCCGCGTTCTAAGCGGCTTGGAAGAAGCTCTGGAGTATCCGTATTGAAACTTAGCCACTGGCTATTAATACTATTAATTATGGCGCTGGGGAAACTCAGCGCCGAATCTTGGACTGTGCTGGTTTACATGGCTGCCGATAACAACCTTGCCAGCTATGCCAGGAAAGATATAAACAGCATGGAATCCGCAGTTCAGCCCGCTAATCTTAATCTAATTGTTCAGGCGGACTTTCCCGAAGGCGCAAAACGTTATCACATTGTTCAAGATAACTCACCCGAGATTACCTCCCCCGTTATCCGCAATATGGGCAGCATAGACAGTGGTTCTTACCACACACTAAGAGACTTTATAAACTGGGGCTTTGCAGCATATCCATCCGATAGAAAAATGCTGGTAATCTGGTCGCATGGTAATAGCTGGTACAAGTCTGAGGACAGCAAGTGGATTTGTCCCGATGATGGAAGCCAAAATCTGATTAGTGTTTACAACGGTGATCTGGCAAGGGCTTTTGAAGGAACTCCGCATCTGGATGTGCTGATGTTCGATGCCTGTAGCATGCAGGGAATTGAGGTGCTTAGCGAAGTACACGAGTTCACAGACTTCGTAATTGGCTCAGCCGATTTAGTTCCGGTAAATGGCTTTCCTTACGAAACAATAATCCCTCTTTTTAGCAGCAGCCTAAATATCATAATTTCCCAAATACCTGAGCTATACGTAGAATCTTACATGCCCTGGGGCGAGCTGAATCCGGGGCAATACTATTGGACTATTACCTGCTCCACTATTGCCACAGCTCAATTGCCAGGGTTGTTAAGTTCATTTACTGCGCTTTGCGAGAGTAGCTACCACAATGCGGAAGAGGTGTTTAGCATTCGCCAACAGTGTTTCTCCATGAACGATGGCATGGCGGATGTTGACCTGCGTGAGTTGCTTATCAGGATTAGCGAATCCGGAATAACGCCTATTAGTTTGCGCGCTGGCTATATGTCTGATATCTGGAACAGCATGGTAGTAAGCAGTGCTGCCACTACCCCGCAGATGATACCCAATATCGGCACGGCGGCTATATGGTTCCCGGATTTCAGGCTAAACTTCACTTGGGGCTGGAATCGCTATAGCAAGCTGCGCTTTGCCAAAACGGGATGGGGCAGCTTTGTAAACAGAGCAATGGGAGACTTTATAGCACCCGAGACGCCAAACATTACTTCTAAACGCGTGGAAAATAGAGTTCTGTATCTTTATGTGCAATACCCAAACGACCCCGATAACCTGCGCTATGAGCTATGGATTACCGAAAACGGCTCAAGCAGGATGCATACCTTTAGCCCCGATACAGATAGAATTGTGCTGAATGCACCAGTATCTGCTTTTGGCACTTACCGTTTACAGGCATTCGACCGAAGTGGAAATGCCAGTGCTGCAGTGCAAGGCAGTTACAGCTTTTCGGAAGCTTTCGTAAGCCCCAATCCCATCAGGCAAAAGCAATTAGCTATGCTAACCTGGTTGGCAGGTGATGATGTGTCCGGCGAGCTTAAACTAGAGATTTATAATNNGAGATAATATCAAGGGGCAAAGGCTTATTGCAAAAGAGCTTGGACAGCTTAGCTTTGGCATGGGCTTTTACCCCCTGTTTTCCAACCTGCAGTTCTCTGGTTTACCCGCAGGTATATACATTATGAAGACCAGCATGGGCAGCCGTAAATTCACCCAAAAATTTACTATCCTACGCTAAAATCATGCTTTGAGTAGTTTGTGGATAACTTGTGGATAACTTACACACCCATTTTTACGCATTTCATAATGACCTGCATAATAATACACTTAGCGATTATGCTTTATCCACAGACAATGTGGATAAGTGCGTAGATAATTGAAAAAATACCCGTTTAGGGAGGTGGCTTATTTCCGCATATCAAAGTGTTAGCAATGCAAAGATAAGCAGCTTGGCGAAGCTGAAGCAAAAGAAATATCGTCAGGCAGAACAGCAAGTGATGGTAGAAGGCAGGCGGATAATTGAG
>DIMZ01000173.1:8527-8952 GCA_002425825.1 Cloacimonetes bacterium UBA5553
AAGCTGGGGCATTAGCGCAGAGGAGCTATACATTACAGAGGATAGCTACGCTCTTCCTGCAAAAAGTATCTATCTTGCCAATAGCGGTGCCATGCGGCGGATTTGTGACAGTGACTCCCCACCTCAAATAGCCGGACTATATCCCAGCCCCAAGGAAACTTTTGTAAAGTTCAAGTCTGCATTTTATCTGGATGGCATTAGCGATCCCGGCAACCTGGGCACCATCTTCCGCATTGCCGCAGCCTTTGGCATTGAGTGTTTGTTGCTTAGCCCAAGCTGCTGCGAGGTGGCTTCGCCAAAGGTGATTCGTTCATCGCTGGGAGCAGTTTACAGGGTGCCTTTTAGAACCTGCACGGTCCTTGAGCTAAAGGAACTGGGAACACCTGTGCTTGCTTTGGACATGGCAGGCAAGCAGTCGCTGCACG
>DIMZ01000173.1:8972-9158 GCA_002425825.1 Cloacimonetes bacterium UBA5553
CGATTATTCACCGGATGACAAGCCATTTATTATGGCAATTGGCAGTGAAGCCCATGGACTTTCGCAAGACGTAAAAGCAATTGCTGCGCTATTCTTACGCATAGACATGCCGGGAGATATGGAGTCGCTTAATGCTGCGGTTTGTGCCGGGATTTGCGCATATCAGATAAGCAGGTAAAGCCAGAC
>DIMZ01000164.1:0-3777 GCA_002425825.1 Cloacimonetes bacterium UBA5553
GATGGCAGGGGCAAATTGAAAGACAAAACGAAGAGAGTATAACAACTCGTACTAAATGCGGGTATAAGAGTTTTTTTTCTCATTGACAAATATCCGCATCTTCCTTTTACTTGAACCCCCTATATGAAACGATAAGGAGTTAATTATGAATAGATACATACTTCACGGTGGACTAATCTTAAGCTTTGATGCCGCAAATCCGGTGTTAACCGATATGGCAATTCTGGTGGAAGATGGAAAAGTTAGGCAACTTGCCTCGCTGGATGCCTTTAGCAGCATGGAGTGCGAACGCATAGACGTAGATGGCAAAATATTAATGCCAGGGCTGATAAATGCCCATCACCACTTTTATTCCACATTGGTTACCGGTCTTGGCAAGGCTGCGCCTTCCAAGGACTTCAATGAAGTACTGAACAATTTGTGGTGGCGTTTGGACAAAAAGCTGCTTGCCGAGGATAACTACATTAGTGCCCTTATTTCGGCATTAACAGCTGTCCGCAAAGGCACAACTACCATTATAGATCACCATGCCTCGCCATTTTCCGCCAAAGGCTCTTTGCATCAGGTGGCAACAGCGGTGAAAGAAGCGGGAATTAGAGCCAGCTTATGCTATGAGATATCCGACAGAGATGGTGAAGCAATTTGCCAGGAGGGCATAGAAGAAAATACCGAATGGATAATAACCTGTAATGCCAATCCCGATGAGCAGTTAAAGGGTTTGTTCGGTATGCACGCAGCCTTCACCCTTGGCGACAAAAGCCTTGGTAAGATTGCCGAGCAAGTGCAAAGCCTGAACTGTGGAACTCATATCCACGCAGCCGAAGCGGAATCTGACCAACGCTATAACATCGAGCACTACGGCAAGCGCGTGGTGGAAAGGCTTAATGACTTTGGCTTGATAAATGCCAATAGCATCCTGGCGCATGGAGTGCATCTGAACCCCAAGGAAATGATGTTGGTGGCGGAAAAGGGTGCGGCGATTGTTACCAACCCGCAGAGTAACCTGAATAACGCTGTGGGCATTGCCGATGTTTGCAAGATGGTGGAACTGGGCGTAACTGTGGGACTGGGCACCGATGCCATGATAGTGAATATGCTGGAAGAGCTGCGCGTTGGTCTTTGGGCTCAGCACCTAAAGCAAAATGACCCCTCCAAAGGCTTTATGGAGATTGCCAATACCCTGCTAAAGAACAATCCGGCAATCGCGCAGAAGTATTGGGGAGCCGGGCATGGAACCATAGCCGAGGGAAGCCCCGCAGACATAATAGTGGTGGACTATGATCCTCACACGCCGCTGGATGCCAATACCTGGATGGGACACGTAATATTTGGGCTTTCTCAAGCCAGGGTTGATGCCACCATCTGCGCTGGTAAGGTGCTGATGTGGGATGGTGAACTGCTATTGGATATTGATGAACAGGCTATTAAGGCGCGTTCCCGCGAGCTTGCCGCTGCGCTGTGGGATAGATTTTAAGTAGGTGACAAAGTGACATAGTGAAGATGTGATGATGTGGCTGGCTTACACCAGCACGCCAGAACTCCAGTACCAAATGATATAAGGAGACGAACATGTATAAAGAGATTATGGCAAAAGCCAAGCATTATGAAGAGACCAGTGCACGCTTTTTGATGGACATGGTGCGCATACCAGCCTTTTCTACAAAGGAAAAGGACGTGGTGGAGTGCATCAAAAAAGAGATGGAAGCCATCGGTTTGGACGAGGCATACATCGATCCCCTGGGAAACGTAATAGGCAGAATAGGCAAGGGCAAGCGTGTAATAGCTTATGATGCGCATATCGACACAGTTTATCCCGGCGACCTCAGCCTTTGGGATTTTGACCCCTTTGATGCACATATAAAAGACGGCAAAGTTTGGGGCAGAGGCACAGTGGATCAGGAAGGCGGCATGGCAAGTATGTTAACTGCAGCCAGAATAATAAAAGACCTCGGCTTGGGTGAGGACTTTAGCATCTATTTCACCGGCACGGTTATGGAAGAAGATTGTGACGGGCTATGCTGGCAGTACATCCTTAATGAAGGCGAGATTAAGCCAGAGATGGTGGTTATCACCGAGCCGACTAATCTAAATATCTATCGCGGTCATCGTGGACGCATGGAAATGCAGGTGCATGTGAAAGGCTTGTCCTGTCACGGTTCTGCACCGGAAAGAGGTGATAACGCAATATATAAGATTAGCCGCATTGCTCTGGAGATAGAGAAACTGCATGAACGCCTGCACACCGATCCCTTCCTGGGCAAGGGCAGCGTTTGCGTTACCGAAGTATATTTCACCGGCCCCAGCCAATGCGCAGTGCCGGATAGCGCAAGAATCCACCTGGATAGAAGACTTACCTGGGGCGAGAATCTGGATTCTGCCGTGGCGGAAGTGAAAGAAGCCTGCCGTCTTGCTGGACAGCCCGATGCGGAGATTGAAGTGCTTACCTATAATGAAGCTGCTTTCACCGGACTGGTATATCCCACGCAGAAATACTTCCCTACCTGGGTTACACCCGAGGATTCGCCTTATGTGCAAAGCGCAGCCAAAGCCTATACGCAAACCCTGGGCAACAGCCCCAAGATAGATAAGTGGACATTCTCTACCAATGGCGTTGCCATTGCCGGTATGCACGGTATTCCCTGCATAGGCATGGGGCCGGGCAATGAAGTATATGCCCACGCTCCCAATGAAGCCTGCCCGATAGAACACCTCACCTCTGCTGCGGCTTTTTATGCGGCATTGGTATATGAACTGGGATTAAATGGATAATTACCTTAGCCACTACCGCTGCACTATGTGCGGCAAGGAATTTGAGCCCAAGGGCTTGCGCTACCTCTGTGACGATTGCAGCCGAGATTACCAGCCCGGAATGCCGCTAAAGGGCGTTCTGGAGGCTATGTATAACTATGCTGCCATAGCTGAGGCTTGGGGCATGCAGCCGGATATAAGTCTGTTTAATGCTGTTTCCGCGCAGTTTCATCCCCCGATACCTGTGGGCAATACGCCATACTTTTGTGCTCCGCGCCTGGCAGAAAAGCTTCGCTTAGACAATCTGATGATAAAGAATGATGCCCAAAACCCAAGTGGAAGCTTTAAAGATAGAGCATCTTTCATGGTGGTTGCCGATGCGGTGCAGAAAGACGTGCATGAGATTGTTGCCGCCAGCACGGGGAATGCCGCTTCGTCTCTTGCCTGTATTGCCGCTTCGGTGGGCATGAAGGCGGTAATCTTTGCTCCAGAAGCTGCTCCTCCAGCCAAGCTGATTCAGATACAGGTGCATGGTGCAGAGCTGCACAAGGTTATGGGCACTTATGACGATGCCTTTAAAGCTGCTCTGGACTATTCTAATAGCCATCCCTGCCTATGCCGTAACACCGGCTACCATCCCTTAACAGTGGATGGAAAGAAGAGCAGCGGACTGGAGATTTTTATGCAAAACGGGCAGCAAGTGCCGGAATGGATTGTGGTGCCCGTTGGTGATGGAGTAATAATCACAGGTATCTATAAAGCCTTTGTTGATCTTATGCGTGCCGGGATAACTAACAGGTTGCCGCGCTTACTGGCGGTGCAGGCGGAAAGCAGTGATGCAATATGCAGCTATTGGGAAAGCGGCAGCTATGCTGATGCCAAGCAGCCCGATACTATTGCCGATTCCATTAGCGTTACTACCCCAGCTTTGGCGCATTGGGCTGTGCAGGCTATTATAGAAAGCAATGGCATGGCTATTCGCGTAAGTGATGCCGAAATTCAGGAAGCGCAGTTGGAACTTGCCGGATA
>DIMZ01000164.1:3810-5827 GCA_002425825.1 Cloacimonetes bacterium UBA5553
TTCTGCCACCCTTGCTGGACTGAAGAAAGCCATTGGCATGGATAAGCTTTCTGCTAAAGCGGGAACAGCTGAACAAAACGCAATTGTATTACTAATAACGGGGCATGGGTTAAAAGACCCTGCTTCGGTGAAGAGCTTCGCCTAATGAAAAGCACAAAGCCATCTCCAAACACCCTGCCGGGAATCTACGACTTTCACGTACATATCGGTGAGAGCATTGCTGGACACGAGCTGGCAGATAACTGGCAAAGCTTTGCCCGTTTGCATGAGCATAACGGCTTGGAAGGCATTGGCGTATTCGTTACCGAAGACGAAAGCCAAAGCCTTGCCGATAAGCTGGCTGCTATGCGTAAGGCTGCCAAAGCCTTTCCGGGTAAAGTATTCTGGCATCTAAGCCCGCTAAAGCTGGATGCCAAAACCATTATCCCCCTTTTATCTGATGATACAGACATTAAGCTATACACCACCTACCGTTACGCGAATCTGTATAAAAGCTATGCCGATATAGAGCACTTGATGAAAGACCTCGGCAGCCATAAACCCAGAATGCTGGTGCATTGCGAAGATGATGCCATTATTGCTGACTACAGTGAGCGTAATCCTTTTATGCGCGCTTCCGACCACTGCCTGCGCCGTCCCGAAAAAGCGGAGATTGAGGCTGTGGACAAACTATTGAACCTGGCAATAAAACACAAGTATCCTGTGCATATTGTGCATGTTTCCTGCCCCAAGGCTGCCCTTTTGATACAGGAAGCAAAGCGGGAAGCGAAGTATATCACCTGCGAAACTGCACCGCATTATCTAATGCTGAACGATGAATGCCTGG
Source organism: Cloacimonetes bacterium UBA5553 (assembly GCA_002425825.1). Classification (GTDB taxonomy): domain Bacteria; phylum Cloacimonadota; class Cloacimonadia; order Cloacimonadales; family Cloacimonadaceae; genus Cloacimonas. The sequence goes on from DIMZ01000164.1 coordinate 4,637, forward strand.
CTTCGCCACAGGGTCATCGCTGGTTATGCTCTCCACCGCTGCGTAGTGAAGACAGCCGCGGTACTATGGTTGAACTGCTTCAGGATGATGTATTCGACATTATCGCCACAGATCACTGTGCCTTTCCCACTGCCATAAAGGACATTGGCATATTGCATCCGCAGCAAACCCCCATGGGTATTGCCGGGACGGGTGTGCTGTTCACCCTGCTTGCCGAGCACCTTGTTGCCCGGGGAAAGCTGAGCATGGAGCAGCTAATAAAGCTAATTAGCCACAATCCCGCCCGTATGATGGATATGGAAACAGAGGAAGCCAAGTATCATTATGAACGGCTTGGTGCACCCATTCCGGTGCAGCCCAGTTATGCCGATACACCAAATCCATGGCCGGACTACTGGTCTCATTACGAACTACGGAGAAACCAATGAAATATAGCAGCGACAATGCAAAAGCCTTCCGCAACGATGCTATTGCCAAAGTGACGGGAACAGCAAAATACACCGATGATTATACAATGCCGCAGATGCTGCATGCTGTGCCTGTATATGCGCCCATTGCCTCGGCAAAGATTGTATCCATAAACACAAAGGAAGCCCTGCTTCAGCCCGGTATTGTTGCTGTTTTTACCGCCAGCGACATTCCCGGCAATGTGTATTTTGGCCAGATAATAAAAGACTATCCCACCCTTGCATCAGACAGGATACGCAGCACCGGCGATGTATTGGCATTAATAGTGGCAAACACACGTGAACATGCTATAGCGGCAATACCCTACGTTANNCGTTAAGCCAGAACTGCAGGAGCTGCCCGCAATTTACGATCCCGAAGCAGCCATGCTGCCGGAAACTTTGCTGCTGCATCCAGATCACGGCAGCAATGTTTGCAACTATCACTGTGTGCGTACCGGAGACATTGAGCAGGGAGAACAGGAGTCGGACATAGTAATAGAAGAAAGCTTTGTAACCTCCCGTGCCGAACATGCCTATCTGGAACCTGAGTCCGCTCTGTGTTACCTGCGTCCCGATGGCGTTTTGGAAGTTATCGGAAGCATGCAGCATCCCTTTAGCACCCGGCGTTTTGTTGCCTCCACTTTGGGGCTGAAGCTTTGTGATGTTGAAGTAAAAACCGTGCCCATGGGCGGTGGCTTTGGTGGTAAAGATGATACCGCTGCCTTAGTTTGTGCCCGTGCTG
>DIMZ01000159.1:0-9711 GCA_002425825.1 Cloacimonetes bacterium UBA5553
CACCGCTAAGATTAAAATCACCAGTCTCAGCCAGTTTCGATTTTTCCACCAAAATCACATCTTTATTGGGTACTTTGAACTCTGTCCTTGATAGAACAGCTTCCTTGTATGCAATTGCATTGGCAAAAGCATCAGGTAGATCATTAACTTCGATTGGCCTGCGTTGAGCCCCAAGGTCAAAGCCGTCGTTATTGATCTTGAGAAAGATGATATTGTCGGTCTTTTTAGCTAGGGCTTTATCAATCCAGAGGATGGCGGTTTTAACCCCAGAATACGGATTGAATACACCGCCTGGTAATGAAATCACGCCCACTAAGTAGTTTTCCTCAACAAGTAATTTACGGAGTTGTTTATATGCCTTATCTGATTTGAAGATGATACCCTCAGGTACTATGATGCCAGCTCTGCCATTGTTAGTGAGGTGTTCCAGCATATAGTCCACAAAGAGGACTTCGCTACGTTTCGCCTGAATACTAAATTTCTGATGGGGACGGATACCACCCTTGGGAGTCATAAAGGGAGGATTTGCGAGGATCACATTTGCATATTCATTCCAGCGGTCAGTGCTGGTTAAAGTGTCATATTCATAGATTTGAGGAGTATTGAAACCATGCAGATACATATTGACTAGAGAGAGGCGCACCATTTCAAAGGCAATGTCGTAACCCTTGAGGTTTTTATGCAGGAATGCGCGTTGATCGGGAGTAAGCAGGTCGCCGTTGTATTTCTTGCCGTTCTGAATAACCAGTTCATCCAGGGGAGTGCCATGTGTGGCAAAGGTATGAGGGTCTGTGTCTTTATCGTAATTTGAGCTATTCGTTTTAATAATGTGTTTATATGCAGAGATTAAGAAGCCCGCTGTTCCACAAGCAGGATCGAGAATGCTATCTTCCTTTTGAGGGTCTATCAACTCCACCATGAAATCAATAATATGCCGGGGAGTCCTGAACTGACCAGCGTCACCCTGAGAGCCGAGTACCGCAAGGAGATACTCGAAGGCATCTCCCAGTTTTTCGCTGTGCTCATAGGTGAATTCATCAATGCACTTGAGAAAGAGTTTGAGGGTTTCCGGGTCCCGATAGGGCAGGAAAGCGTTCTTGAATATATCCCTGAACAGAGTTGGAATAGAAGCATTATTGGGTATCTTCGCAAGAGCATCCTGATAAAGCATAACCCTGCCCTCGCCACTAAGCTTCTGATCGAATAATTTATTCCAAGCATACTGCGCAAAGTCGCCGGCAAAGTATTTGGGATTACCGCCCAAGTCTATGGATTCATTGTCCATGTCGTACATGAATTTATAGATCAGGGCAATGGTGATCTGCTCCACTTGTGAGCTCGGAACAGGCACCTTGCCGACCAATATATCTCTGGCATCGTCGATTTTCTTTTTAGTTATTGAATCTAACAATCAATTCTCCTACATGAACTTATTCAGGATTACATAGTCCTTAATGTATTCAGGGATGGCTACTCGCCAGCTATCCTTAACCGCCTTGAAGTCCTTCATGGCAAATCGGGGATAGGTATTAAGCTCTGCATAATCCTTATGATCAATAATGTCTCTCAGCCTGTTGTCTGTCACATAGGCTTTGAAATAGTACTTGAGAGCAGGGATATTGTCGGCAGAGCTTGGTTTGTAGATAGAGACAAATCTATCGAATTCGGTATTAAGCAGTTCGTCTTTGGATTTGAAGCCTGGGATCAAGCCAAAGGCTTTCTCCACAATCTCTCTGAGGGTAAGCCTACGATCAAGTTGCAGAGAATGGCGCAGCTTCTCCAGAGTAAAATGCTCTTCGGGTTTATCAATCATGGTTTGATTGATATAGTCCNNAAACAAAGTCCCATTTACCATCGTCAACGCCTTGCTGGATGATAGGGTCTTGTTTGATCTTTTCTTCAAATTTCTGGAAGAACATCCGATCTATCTTCATGCCCTCAGCACCGATGACCTTACGTTCTATCTTTGCCATAGGATCGGGAGTGTGGATTTCTGCACCATTGGCTTGAGGTTGAGGAGGTTCACCACCAGCAGGAGGGCTGGTTCGTTCTGTGATCGCAGGGAGGGCAATAACTTGGTCATAATCGAATTTCTCTTCAAAATACTCACAGACGGCAAAGAAATCAAAGAGGATAAAGTCTGTTTTGATCTGGTCTTGATTTTGTTCTTTAAGAGCGGGATCGATAAACTGCTCGCAGAAGTTGTGCCTTCTGGTGCCCCTGCCTTTAATTTGGATAAACTCTGAAGGTGAGAAAATTGGGCGCATCAAGGCTATATTGAGGATATCTGTGCAATCGTATCCGGTGGTCATCATGCCTACGGTGACACAGACTCTGGTCTTGGAACTGCGGTAATCGGAAATGAAGTTGCCTCTGCCGGAGAGGTTGTTGTTGGCAAAGTTTATACTCATCTGCTGAGCAGATGGGATAATGGATGTAACTTGCATGGCAAAATCAGAATTGTACTTGCCGGGAAACATCTTGTCAGCCATCACATTCAGGATTTGGGTGATCTTGGTGGCATGCTTCTGGCTAACAGTAAAAATGATGGATTTGCCGATCTCTTCGCTGATTGGGTCATACATAGCATTTTCCATAAAAGCCCTGCAGAGAGTGACATTGGTATTGTGAGAGTAGAAGCGTTTTTCAAAATCTTTCTCTTCAAAGTAAGTGATGGTATCTTCGCCTTGGGGATTGGGTTCTACATAGGCATAACCTTGATCCGAAAGCAATTGGGTAGTAACCTGGGAACGGGCATCGATCACGGTCGGGCTGACCAGATAACCATCTTTAACTCCGTCAACAAGTGAATATCGAAAGGTGGGAATACCGCTTTTACAGCCAAAGGTCTCGTAGGTATCCAGTAGAAGTCTGCGCTCATAATCCCTGGGACTGTTACCGTCGGGAACGGCATTTTTTATGTAATCTTTGGGAGTGGCGGTTAATCCCAGTTTGTAACCCACAAAATACTCAAAAACAGCTCTGGCATTGCCGCCAATGGAGCGATGCGCCTCATCTGAAATCACAAGATCAAAATCTGTGGGGCTAAACAATGTTCTGTATTTGTCTCCAGATAATAGGGATTGGACGGTTGAGATGACTATCTCCGCCTTGCGCCAATCTTCCTTAACTTCCTTATAGACAACAGAAGTGAAGTCATTCTTAAGGTATTTGACCATGTTGCGTTGTGCTTGATCTTCCAGTTCAAGGCGATCTACTAAGAATAAAACCCTATGAGCGTTTCCGGTCTTTAGGAACAGCTTCATTACTGCTGCCGAGATAAGCGTTTTTCCGGTGCCGGTAGCCATCTCAAACAGGAAACGGTTAGCACCATTGCGTACAGCGTTTTGGATAGATTCAATCGCTCTTACTTGATAAGGTCGCAGAAGGCTGAGATTGTGTTTCTTAAGGTATTCTGATTTTGTGTCTTCGTTGTGAAAGTCTGGGTTTTGATCGTAATCATGTTTTTGTGTTTTGGCGATGTATCCTGTAGTGATAATCTCGTTTACCAGGGAATCAGGATCTGGGTTGTAATGTTCATATCCCTTCATGGACTCGGGAGATGGGAATTTGGTGATAATATACGGATTCCCCTGTTGGGTGTCCCAGAAATAGTGTAGATTACCGTTGGAGAGTAGGATAAAACGACAATTCTGTGATCGGGCATAGGATCGGGCTTGTTCCTTGCCCACAAGCGGATTGTGCTTTTCGGATTTTGCTTCCAAAACGATGATGGGATGGGATTGCTCGTCCAAAAGTAGAAAGTCTATAAAGCCCTTGGATGAGGACTCAAAGTCGTTGCCAAGCTCATCGATAACCTTATGTGTTATCTTAGTCTGGTTCTCCAAGATAATGTTGGCTTTCTTGCCCTTCTCATCAAAGAACCGCCACCCGGCTTCTTGTAGCAACTCGTTTATCTTGATTCTGGCTGAGGCCTCTTTATCCATCCTTTATTCCCATCAGAGTTATTTATTTGGCATTATGTCCCGCAGAACATAAACACCAAACCGTTAGTATCTTAAAAAAGTGAGAGCTTGAATTCTGTCAACCCCAAATTCTATCGCATCCTTATGCATCCTTGTTTGTGTGAATACAGGGTAATGCTTTCCTGGCTCCGGATCAATGATCCCGTCTGATCGGGTTCCGATAGTTTGAAAAGCCTGGTTGACCTTAATAATCAGTCTGCCCGGAGCTACACTTGTGGTATCTGGTACCTGTGCCCACAGTTGAAGGCAGAACAGCACTATAGCTAAGGTGATGAGAGATCTCAACTTTCCTCCTAATAAATTCAAAAGGCCATTACACATCAATGGAACACTGGTTTCAGCCAGTTGAATCTCCGAGTTTACCCGGTATTAAGGCTAAACAAATCACTTATTGGGATTACATTATCGCCTGCTAGCCAGATAAATCTGGCTATCCCAGCCGAATTGATTCGGCGTTCCAGATTATGCAATGCTCTTTTCAAATAAACACAATCTCCGTTTATTAAGATGTATCGTATGACCATACAATCGTACCTATTGGGCTCGTCTCGTTTTATATTTCAGCATTAAGTCTAAAGTAAATAAGCATGATTTATCTGTCAACCTCAATTTCGGTCGCATCCATATTCATCCGTGATTTAGTTAACAAAGGTTTATGGCTTCCTTGCATGGGATAGAGTATCCAATACTGCTCGCAAGGAAATACGATGGAAGCCACGCTACTGGAACGCATCAAAGAACAATTAGTCAGACACGCAGGTTTGCGGCTAAGGCCATACCGCTGCACGGCTGGTAAGCTAACCATCGGTATCGGACGCAAGTCTGTACTGCTGAACATGTGCATCAACATCCCACAAAGCAGCTTCGCTCCTACCAAGTGATACCGATCCCAGTTTGGATTGATGCCATGCTGGCTATACTCAACCTCCCAAAAGAGATGGGTGATAATGGCATCTTCAAAGTACATAAGGCTATCGTCATGGAGACTATCAGAACCCTCGTATTACAGGTGCATTACATCATGCATCTCCGGCTGATAGGAAAGCTGTCAAAAACCATTGCTTGACAAATATCCGCACTCGAGATATGAAGAACAAATACTCTAAAGGTGCGTAAGATGCAAACTTGGGAAGTAATAGTTCATGGGAAAGTGCAAGGGGTTGGCTTTCGTTGGCTGGTTCAACGAGCAGCTAATCAGTATGCTGTGCATGGATATGTTCGCAATCTAAGTGACGGCACGGTTTATATCGTTGCGCAAGCGGAAGAACACACCTTTGAAGGCTTTCAGTTTGCCATTGCCTCTGGCGGAAACTATGCCAGGGTAGATAAGCTGGATGTTACCAAAATAGACTCTGCAAAGAAGTATCATGATTTTGAAATTAAATAAATACATATGGCTCTTACTATTACAGATTATGTTAATTCTGCCGGGCTTGTTAGCTGCAAACCCGCAGACTCACACGGTTAAAAAGGGGGATACCCTTTATAGCCTTAGTAAGCAGTATGGCACTACCGTAGATAAGCTTATGAAGATGAATAATATGCAGGGCAATAGCCTCAGCATAGGGCAAAAGCTTATTGTAAAGGAAGCAGCCGAAGCACGACCGGCAAGTCCGGCAACTCAGCAAAAACCACCCACACCTGCTCCCCAAGCAGAAATCTCAGCTCCGGCACAGGTGAACCCACCACCGGTGGTAGATCAGCAGTTAAGCCAAGATTTTTATTACACTGTGAAGCCCAAAGACAATCTATATCGAATAAGCCTGGATAACGGAATTCAGCTAAAAGACCTGTTGGTCTGGAATGGATTTGCGGACAGTTCTGTTCCCATACGTCCCGGAGACAGGCTAATAGTAAAAGACCCCAGCGGTGTCAGAATGCCGACAGAGATATCGGCACCCCTCACACCCTCAATTAGCTCCGTTCCTTCTACACCAGCTATTAGCGACACTGTGGTAGTAGAAAGAGTGTATGTAGTTCAGAAAAAGGATACACTGTTTAGAATTGCCACAAATAATGGTATGACAGTGGATGAACTGAAGAGGCTAAATAATCTTAGTTCCAATGAAATCCGCGAAGGACAAAAGATTTATCTGGCAGGAAGAAGGCGTCCCGATGGTAGCATAAAACCTTCAGAAAACCTAACTGAGGACGACATCAACAAAAAAGACAAAATCCGAAGTGATCTTGTGATGCCTGTAGAGGGCAGAGTTATCTCGGAATACGGCTTACGTAATGGTAAACCACATAAAGGAATAGACCTTGGGGCAAAGCATGGTACACCAATATATGCAGTGGCAGATGGCACAGTAGTGTATTCCGGTGTTCAGGGAGCCTATGGGAATGTGGTGGTTATCGAGCATCCTGATTTTGTGATGACAGTATATGCCCACAACGAGAAAAACCTGGTTAGCGTAAATGATGTGGTAAAACAAGGGCAACAGATAGCTACAGTAGGCTCTACCGGAAATGCCCAGGGTTCGCATCTGCATTTTGAATATAGATTGAAGGGTAAGGCAATAAACCCGCGTAAAGTGTTGCCATTGAAGTAAGGCATGAAGGGTGTGATGATATGAACCGCCGAGAGAGTGTTTTTTCCGACAAGGCATTACAAAGCTATTTGAACGAGATATCCAAGTATAAAACGCTTACTCGGGAAGAAGAACACGAGCTTGGTATAAAAGCCAGAAATGGTGATGCAGAGGCAATGAACAAGCTGATCCAATCTAACCTGAAGTTTGTGGTAAAAATTGCCGCCCGCTATCAGAACCGGGGGTTAACCTTGTCGGAACTGATTAGTGAAGGCAATATCGGCCTTATTAAAGCCATTGAGAAGTTTGATCCAGATAAAGATATTAAGCTAATCTCTTATGCTATATGGTGGATAAAACAGCGTATCATGCTGGCGGTAAGCGAGAAAAGCTCACTCATTCGCGTCCCACTTGGCAAGTCCAGCGCAGCGCACAGGGTGAAAGCCACTTCCGATAGAATATTCTCGGAAACAGGTGAGAGTGCATCTACAGAGGAACTAAGCGAAAGAATGCATATTACCGAGAAGTCTATCGACCAATTAAAGGGGCAAATACCCGAAACCAGCTCTTTTGACGAGATATTATCCAGCGACGACCATCAGGAATTTACTACTAAGGATATGTTTATAGATCATGATGCATCCGATCCGCAAACACTTTACTACCAGGAACGCATGCATGAGAAGCTTCACCAGGCAATAGACAAACTGGACACACGAGAAGCAGACATTATTCGCACCTACTTTGGCTTGAATGAGCCCAATGAAGCGCGAAACTTTGCTCAAATAGCAGAGGTTATGGGGCTGTCCCGCGAACGGGTTCGTCAAATTCAGAAAGAAGCTCTGCGCAAGATATTGCAAGAGATTAGGCCGGAAGAGGGAGCTTTGGTGGACGACTTCATAGAGAAGTATAATTTTTAAAAACAATGGGGAATAGAGATGTTCAAGAACTTTAATGAAATGATCAGTCATGTAAAAAACAATCCCAAAGGCACTGTTGTAATAGCTGCTGCGCAAACAGAAACCGTATTGGATGCCGCGATATTGGCAAAGAAAGAAAACCTTGCCGAAAGCATCTTAGTGGGTGACAAAACAGCTATACTAAATCTCTTGCAGGGGCTGGCACCGGACTTGATAGACGCATTCGAGATTGTGGACACGGGCAGTGACTTAAGAAAAGCTGCTGCAGTATCGGTGGCATTGGTTAAAGAGGGTAGGGGAGACCTGATCCTAAAAGGCAAAACTGACACATCGGTATTGCTGAAAGCAGTTTTGGACAAGGAAAATGGACTAAGGATAAGTGACGTTATCTCCGACGTTCTTGCTTATGAGCACCCCAGCGGAATTAAGCTGATGAGCGATGGTGGAATAAACATCCTGTCCGAGCTTAACGAAAAGATAGCGATTATTAAGAACGCGGTTGCCGTTGCCCATGCTCTGGGTAATCCCAATCCCAAAGTGGCTGTGCTATCTGCCGTAGAAGCCGTAAACCCCAAAATGCCTTCTACTATAGACGCTGCCTTAATATCAAAAATGAACGAAAGAAAGCAGATACCTGGATGCCTGATTGAAGGGCCATTGGCTTTTGACAATGCCGTGTGTATTGAGGCTGCTAAAACCAAGGGGATTAGCTCTCCGGTTGGTGGAGAAGCAGACATACTGATAGTGCCAAACATAGAAGCTGGTAATATATTCGGCAAAACATTAACCTATTATTGCGGATATCGAGTTGCTCACGTAGTTATGGGCACCAAGGTTCCCATCCTTATTCCTTCCCGAGCCGATGAAGCAGAAACGAAGATGCTTTGTATGGCGATGGGATTGGCAACTATGACCCGATAGTGAAAATAAGCATCCTCCAAATAGGCAAGACCAAAGATAAATGGCTGAATGAGGGGATTGAAGAGTATCTTAAACGTTTAACCGCATTTGTTCAGATAGAAGTAATAGAACTATCAGACATAAGCCTGAAGATTGCTGGCAATCCGGATGCAGTTCGGGATAAAGAAGCCACAGCCATAATGAAACGGCTGGATGATGGCGACTATGTGGTTCTTCTTGATGAATTAGGAGCGCAGAAATCTTCTGTTGAGTTTGCTGAGTTTTTGGTTAGTTTATCCACAAAGAAGCATGTTGTATTTGTGATTGGTGGAGTGTTTGGGGCTGCAAGTGCCTTAAAAGCTCGCGCCGATTGCACAATAGCTCTTTCCCGTATGACTTTTACACATCGCATGGCAAGATTGATACTTTGCGAACAAATCTACCGTGGGATGATGATTAATGCCAATCGGTCGTATCATGTATAAGAATGGAGATTACAATGTTCAGCTTAATAATCGCTAATGCATATAGCGTTCAATATGCCCTTTGGATGATGGTGCAGGGGATGATAGGCATCTTCATCTTTATGACTGTGTTTTACCTGCTTATTTATGCTCTGGAGCTGATATACAAAGCAGAGGAACCGGGCAAGTGAAAAAGATAGGCTTGCTACTAGCTTTAGTCCTAGCCCTGTCTATAGCCAATGCCAGGATTAGCCTGATTAGCACCAGAGGATCAGAGCTACTGGTTGAATTCCAGATTGGGGATTGGGAAGTAGCAAAAGTGGGTGAATATAGCGTAATAAGTTCCAGGGAGATGGACATAGTTGGCGAACCCGGAGCACCGCTGCTGCCCAGGGATGTGTTCAAGATTGCCCTTCCCCCCTCGGGAGGCTATAGCTTCAGTGTGGTGGAAAGCGAGTATCGTGAGCACAGCTTAACGGCACGACTTCAGCCTGCCCCTGATGTTAGCATGAAGGATGGATTGTCTCAGTATGATTATCGGATAGATAATAGCAAGTATATCCCCAATACGCAATTGGTAGAAAGTGGTCAGTTTAACTTTCGTAGCCGGGAGCTTGCCGACTTTGTAGTGCGACCCTTTGTTTATGATGGCAATCTCCAGCTAAAAGTTTACTCCCGCATTGTAATAAGAATAGTACTTCAAGGAGCCTTAGACAGTGCAAAGTATAGTGACAGTGATCCTGTTTTAGATGCCGTTAACAGCGAAATACTAAATTATGACCAGGCTGTGAATTGGGTTTCGAATACGCGTTCCAATATAAACTACGCAAATTTTAGCCTAAGTAACTGGTGGATAAAAGTGGAAACAAACCGCGATGGCATACACCGCCTGAATTATTCTAACCTCAGT
>DIMZ01000159.1:9725-18874 GCA_002425825.1 Cloacimonetes bacterium UBA5553
CAGTGGGTTTCCTATGCAGGATGTAGATCCCAGACAATTGCGGATGTTCACAACCACCGGAAAGGTGATGTCTCGAACCGTGGTTCAGGAAGGCCCCGAATTCAAAGAAGTGCCTATCTATATATCAAATGAGTCATCTGGCACATTTGGCAGCACAGATTATATTCTGTTTTATGGCAGCAGCAGAGATGGATATGGGATGAATAGCGGCGCACAGATTAATCCGATTTACATAAATCCCTATTCGCAAAACCAGGTTTTTTGGCTTACATTCGGTAACAGCTTTCCTGGTTCGCCACTGCGTATTACACAGGCAGCAGTAGAGACAGAATACACCGAAGCATTAGCTAATGGGCAGGCGATTAAGCACGTGGAAAGCGAAGTGCACCGCAGGGAAGATCAAGGATTTGATTGGTATGGCAGCAGATTCTTTAGCAACACTACCCAATCTCACACTTTTCAAACCGATATAGCAGATTTAGACCCCAGCGGAAGCCAGAGCCTGGCAATGAGATTGATTCAGGATGTAATATCTGTTTCTAATCAGCACAAGATTAGCGTGGATGTGAATAATGTGCCCGTTACAAGTAGCAGTACAAGCGGAAGCACTATGTTTAATTGGGCAGGTAGCGGCCCTTATGACTTGAACAGAAGCATAAATAGCCTGGTAAATGGAACAAACACGCTGCGGGTGAACGTGCATAGAGAAGCTTCGGATAACCTTTTTTTTGACTATTATAGACTGCTTTATCGACAAAATCTGGTGAAGGGGACTACGCAGAAGTCCTTTTGGCACCAGCAGGTATTAACAAATCAAGCCTATAGATATAATCTATCGGGGTCTCTGAATGAGGTAATGATATTCAGAAGCAATGGTGCATATGATGTAGCCCTTATCCCGATTCAGAGTTCGTCATACTTTGTGTCAAGCGGTGTTTCTACCACACAATATCACATGCTCCGCCCTGCAGAAGCCTATACACCGGTTCGGATTGCATTCGTTCAGCCGACTGATATTGCTGCAAATCCATCGCAGATAGATAACATAATAATTACTCCCGCTGAGTTTGCTGATAGAGCTAATACACTTGCAGCTAAATACTTCAGTCTATATGGGGTAAAACGTAAAGTTATCTTGCAGGACGATATCTTTAATCAGTTTAATGGCGGGCATCCAGATCCTGCCGCCATCAGGCAGGCAATTCGCTATTATTACCACAATTACCCTGCTCCCAAGCTGAGTTCGGTAACTCTATTGGGGTTGGGAACAATAGATTGGAGAAACCATTCGGGTGCAGCTTCGGCAAAAAACAAGATTATGGTATGGTCAACCGATTTTGATGCATCCGATGATTTCTATGCTTTTATTAGCAATAGCCTGTATCCCGAACTGGCAATTGGCAGGTATCCTGTAAAAACAGTGGCAGAGCTGGACATTATGCTGCAGAACTTTACGAACTACACAGAGAATGCTACTTCAGGTTGGTGGCGAAACACTACGCTGTTTGTTGGAGATGACTTAAACAACGGGAGCTATGTAGGCGAGGTGATTCATACTTATCAGGCAGAGGAAGCAGGCAATTTGCTACATCCCAGTCTTATGGCAAAGAAGATTTTTGCCTGGGAATATGAGTATGACGAGTTTCAAAACAAACCCAGAGCCCGGAATGATATGTTTGAAGCCATAAACGATGGCTTGCTGGTTTGGACTTATATCGGGCATGGATCATACGATAAGCTGGGTGCAGAGGATTATCTAAACGGTGCTGTGGATATGGGGAGATTTAATAATGCCAATAAGCTGCCATTATTCATCGCATCATCCTGCTCGGTTTCGCATTACGATCACTGGAGCTTGGAAAGCATAGGCCAGAAAACCGTGCTACTAAACAACAAGGGTGCTATTGCTTCCATTGCTGCCAATAGAATTACCTATCCTACTTACAACCAACCCATGTTAAAGTACTTGTTGGAGTTCATGTTAAATGATAGAATGGCAGTGGGAGCATCCATCCAGAAAGCTAAATTCAGAAATATTAATTACAGCACAAACAATGCTGCATATGTGCTATTGGGAGACCCGCTATTGCGATTGGCAACCCCGGAGAGAACCACAGGGATTCAAGTTTCAGTTGCAGAGGCTAAAAATACTCTATATGCCCGTGATACTGCAGATATAGTCGGCAGCTTCAGTGGAAGCGGCTTATCGGGCGAAGCGCAAATAGTGGTTATGGATAATCCACGTAGCTACAATCTGGGCAGCATAGCCGTTAGCCATATGGGAAATCAATTGTATCGCGGAGCTGTGGATGTGGAAGCATCAACCTTTGAAACAGGATTTGTGGTGCCGGATGATGTGTTAAACGGCAATGAAGGCAAGATTGTTGCACTATTTCACGACAACGCAAGTGGTAAAACATATTCCAGCTACTACTATCCCCTTATGCTAAGCGACCAGATGCAGCCCGGCAATATTACCAATCCTTCTGGCCCGGAGATAAAACTGTATCTGGGTACCATGGACTTCCGTCCCGGTGATACGGTTAGCACTTCACCCATGCTATATGCCCACATTAGTGATCCCAATGGGATAAACATAACCGGAGCAAACGGGCATAACATATTGCTGGTATTAGACAACTCATTACAGCCGATTCCTATTACGAGCTATTTCTCGTATGATAAGGGTTCCTATACTTCCGGTAGTTTGCAGTATCAGTTAAGTGGTCTCAGCGAAGGTGCACATACACTCCAAGTGATAGCCTTTGATAACTTTAACAAGCCGGCAGTTACCACCACCAGCTTTATAGCCAAGCAAAGCTCTGAGCTTAGCATCGACAGGCTCTTGGTGTATCCCAACCCCATGAAAGACAATGGCAACATCACATTTATCCTTTCGGAAGCAACACAGGTAGAGATAGGCATTTACACCATTCGAGGGAAGAAGATTAAGACTATAACTGCTTTTGCAAATAAGGGTTTTAACAGCATTCCAATAAATGCACAAGACGATAAAGGCGCAGTATTGGCGAATAACACCTATTTCGTGAAGGTAAAAGCCAAACCCGCAAGTGGTAAAAGCATTGAAACAACAGAACGAATCGTAATATTCAAATAGGAGCATCAGATTGTTACTCTACAACACTCAAACTAGAAAGAAAGAGGAGTTTATCCCCATAAAACCAGGAAAGGTTAGCCTTTATGCCTGTGGGCCAACTGTGTATAACTACTTTCATATCGGCAATGCACGACCCTTCATATTCTTTGATGTGGTACAGCGGTATTTTACCTATCGCGGCTTTGAAGTTACTTACGCACAAAACATCACCGATATAGATGATAAGATAATAGCTCAGGCTAATGAAGAAGGCGTTAGCTTTACTGAAGTAGCAGACAAATATAGCACAGCATTTCTGCAAGACTGTGCTGCCTTGGGTATTAGACGGCCAACTCATCAGCCAAGAGCCACCGAGGTAATGGAAGAGATAATTGCCTACATAGACGCTTTAGTGAAGCATNNCATGGCTATGCCTATGAAGCTAATGGCGATGTATATTTCGATACTGCCAGCCTTGCTTCATACGGTGCTTTATCGGGCAAGAAAACCGAGGAACAGCTTGCCGGTGCCAGAGTGGCAGAGAACATGCTAAAGCGTAATCCATCTGACTTCACGCTCTGGAAAAAGAGCAAAGCGGGGGAACCGGTGTGGCAAAGTCCATGGGGCGAAGGCCGACCCGGATGGCATACCGAATGTGTGGTTATGAGCCAAAAGTATCTGGGAGAAAGCTTTGACATTCATGGTGGCGGTATTGATCTTGTTTTCCCGCATCATGAAAATGAACTGGCTCAGGCAACAGCTATTAGTGGAAAACCTTTGGCAAATTACTGGATGCACAATGGATTTTTGAACATCGATGGCGAGAAGATGAGTAAAAGCCTGAAGAACTTCTTTACGGCAAGAGACATCCTGGCAGAATATGATGCTGAGGCTATCCGTTTCTTCTTTCTGTCAAAGCACTATCGTAGCCCAATAGACTTCACTCGTGAGCTAATTGAGGAGGCTGATAGGGCGGTGCATAACTTGTATTCTGCATTGAAGGCAGTAGATTATCTTGCTCACCGATCTGAGGCATTGGAAATGGACGAAGTGCTGACAGGACTCGAGTCTGAGTTCGTTGCAGGAATGGATGATGACTTCAATACCGCCAAAGCGATAGCAGTGCTGTTTGAGCTGGCAAAAAGAGCCAGAAATGCTACACTGAGTTATGCCGAAAGGCTAAGCTCTGCTTTGTTGATGGTGAAGCTGGGAGATATACTAGGTTTCTTTTCTAATGTGGAAGCAAAGCTTAGCAGGAAGATAGTGGATTTATCAGCAGAATTAGTAGAGTTGATTATCAGCTATCGCAACAAAGCACGAGAAAGCAAAGACTGGGCGATGTCCGACCAGATTCGTAATGATCTTGGCAAGCTGGGAATCGAGGTAAAAGACTCTCCCGGGGGAAGCACCTGGAGTATGAAGGAGTAACGAGAACATGAACACAATTAAGAGAAATATGATAATCCTCCTTGCAGTATTGATAGTAATGATTGTTGTATGGTATGCCATAAGCAGCCTGAGAGCATTAAAGGGTCCCGAAAGCATAGCCTGGGACGAAGCCGGAAAGCGTTTTCTGGTATCTAATACTAAAGGTGGAGATATAGTTAGTATGGACATAAATGGCGGCTTTAGTGCTTTCATCAGCAAGGGGCTAAAGAATCCCCGTGGCATAATAGTATGGGGAAATGAGCTTTTCGTAGCTGATGGCAAGGAACTAAAGATAATCCAGATAGACAATGCCACCATCACCAAGGTTATCCCCATTGAAGGAGCAATGATGTTAAATGACATTGCCAGGGAGAAAACCGGATTGCTGTATATTACAGACACTGCTGCCAATTGCGTATTCATAGTCAATCCAGTGGCAGGCAAAGTGGACAAGGTAGTAAGTCCGCTTCTAAAAGCACCCAATGGCATTGTATATGATATGCCACGCGATCAGATGCTCATTGTGGGATTCAGCAAGCAAGCTTCGGTATTAACGCTAAGCACTATCGACAGGTCTGTTAGCACCTTTATGGATACTATATACTCCAATCTTGATGGCATAGCCATCGACGATCTGGGGCGGATCTATTTTAGCTCATGGGAGCAGGATTTGATAGTAGAGATACCTCAGGAGCAAAACCGTTTTGTGGCTAAATTTAAGAACATCAAGGACGCAGCAGATATGATATATTATCTGCCCAATAACGAGCTGATAATCCCGCTGTTTACCAGTAACAAGATAATCCGCATTCCTCTGGACTGATCTTGGAGCCAAAGAATTACCTTGAGTTCACCGNNCGATACTGAGGTGGTTAAGCATTTCAATTCCATCCAGGATTATCGCAATGAAATTGAAGTGTATAATCATCGAATGTCTGTGGTGCCAAAACTGATAAGCAGTGAACCTGAAAGCTGGATTAAGATGCAGAGAATACTTGGCACACCTTATATGGATGTTCTCTTCGATCCATCAAAGCTGGCGGAGGCTGTAGCAACTTTTCATTCCCACACCCTTCGCGATGGCAAATGCTTGTGTCATATCGACAACCAGCCCGGCAATATATTAGCCTATAAGGGACGCTATTACTTTATTGACTTCTCAGATTGTGATATAGATTACCCCGACAGGGATATCAGCCACTTGTTGTTGTTTTGGGCAGCGGACTTTGGTAAAACTTGCTTCCAAAGCTATGTATCAAAGTTCCTGCTGGCATACCGCAGGCTTATCCCCCTATCTGCAGACAGATGGCAAAAATACCTTGGTCAGAATATTATATGCTTNNTATGCTTCGATGCTCGCAGAGCACTATATAATAAGCCGGGGGGCAAAAATCCCCCCCATCTGCAACAAGCCAATAGAGATTGGCTATTCGGGCAAATCACCTAAAAGAATGTAGAATACTCAGCGTAGTGTGAGTTATAGTATTCTGCAGCAGGCAACCAGTTGGCGTCATAGCCAAGGTAAAGGTATTTGCCACCACCCAAATCCCAAATGTAGGTTTCATAATCTTCATCCCAGTTATAGTCTTCTCCGTGAACGCTTATCGCTGCATCTAATACAGCGCTAAGTATATCGTCATCATCCAATTCTCTATATGTTATACGCCAGGAGATTAGCTGGTCTAACACGTCATCGAAGAATAGCTCGATGGTATCCACATAATCGTTAGTTTCCGAATAGTAGCTGCTGTAAGTTGGGCTGTGATCTGTCTCTACATACTTATAAAAGTCTTCGGTTAGTGTTTCATTCGCCTTTTCATAGCTATCGCCATAAGACAAATCAAACAAGCCTGTTTGGGCACAAAGTCCGCTAAGTATAACCAATAACATAAGTGTAAGCAACGTAGGTTTCATTATCTCTCCATAGTTTAAGATTTACGGAACAATATAAGCNNGTGTATGCTCAAGGCCACCGTTATACTCAGCAATCCGATAGCAGCAGCCTATGTTGCGTTCACCGCGATGTCTTGCATTTGTGGTGGAAGACAAATTGTGAAGCATGAGCCTTTGCCCACTTCGCTTTCTACCATTATGCTGCCTCCGTGCAGGTCTATCACTTCTTTACAGAGTATCAGGCCAATACCGGTTCCGCGTTCGTGATTGGTACCGATGCGGCTGCTGATGTTTTCTATCTTGAACAGATTACCAATCTGCTCTTCTGTCATACCTATGCCGTTGTCCTGCACTTTTATAGCAGTATAATCGTTTTGCTGAACGCTAATGCTTATGCAGCCATTGTTGTTAGTGAACTTGATAGCATTCGAGATGAGATTGTTCAGCATCATAGCCAGCATATTTCTATCGGCATATACCTTGGCGTTATCAGGGCAGTTGATGCTAATGCTGATGGCCTTGGCAGAGCTATGCGCTTTAGCCAGTGACACAGCCTCCTTTATGGCGGAAGTAAGATTGTTATTATGAGGGTGGAATGGCGATGCCCCAATCTGAATTCTTGCCCATTCCAAGAGGTTTTGCAGCATCGTGTAAGCCGAGGTGGAAGTGTCGTGCACCATCGAGATCATCTCGTGTATTTGCTCCTGGCTGAACTTATCCAGGTTATCCCGCATTACCTCTGTAAAGCCCATTATTGCCGAGAAGGGATTCTTGAGGTCGTGGGCTATCACCGAAAAGAGCTTATCTTTGGTTGAGTTTAGCTCCTTAAGTTTGATTTGAGCGTCAATTAGTGATTTCACGAACTGCTTGCGTTCAGTTATGTTGCGGATGGCTGCTACACGCACTTGGTCACTTATGTATGTATAAGGACGAGACTGCACTTCAAGATATATCTTGCCCTTACCTGGGGTATAAGCCTCCAGCTCATAATTCTGAATGCCACCTTTCTTAATGTGTTCCTTAATCTTATCCTCTATACTTAAGTTCTTCACATCGGTTATGTGTCTGCCAATGCAATCCTCACGCTGCAAATCCAGCATCTCCAGAAACATCTTGTTAACTTCCTTCACAACTCCATTATCGTGAACAATTATCCCCTCAAACGAAGCGTCAGCAAGCTGGTGTAATCTCTTAATATGCTTCCTATCATCATAATACGCTTTGGCAAGCAGCAATACAATAATCATTAGAGAAACGATGGTGGTGAATAGTAAGATTAGATTGCTGCGCTGGCGGTGCTTCAATTCTTTGTTTTCAATGTCTTTTAGGTTGTTTTGAACGCTGGAGTGAAGGCGGATGAATCTGTCTGGCGATTGAGCTGCCATGATAGAATCATTGTATGCTGTGTAGCTTTGCCAAAATCGGCGCGCATCACTCAAGTTACCAAGCTCTAAGTTAAGAGAAACCAACTCCTGTGATGCCTGTTTTGCCTGATCAATAAAGCTGTTTTCGGCAGCAGTTTGGAATACCTTTGATAGAGTGTTGTTCGCATCAATATGTCTGTTATTCTCCCGCTGCAGCTTTGCTTTCTGTAGTAATACGGTATTTAGCCTGTAAGCGTCGTTTATGGTTCTGGTAATACTAATGGCAGCATCCAGAAACTTCTCTGCCTGGGCTAGGCTTCTATCCTCGCTGTATAGATCGAATATTGACAATGCACTTGAGGCACGCAGTGCTTGAGAAGAGGCAAATGGATCGGCGGGGGATACAAGGTCGTTGAATATCTTCAGATAGTATTCTTCTGCGAGTTCAGTGTTCCCCATAGCCATGTTTGCATCACCAAGGAACTTCATGCTGTGATAGATGCTAAAGCGGTTGTTGGTGCTTTCTCGTAGTATTAATGACTTCTTGAAAAAGTCCAGAGCTTCATTGGGCTTACTCTGCTTCATCTTGCACATTCCAATGTTGTTCAGCATCACCGATTGCCCAAATATGTCATTCTGGTTCTCCATTACCCGTAGTCCACGCCAATAATATGGCTCGGCAAGGTCTATCTGTTCCATAGCAAAATACACATTTCCAATGTCTGAATACAGCCATGCCGATTGCAGAGACTGAGCTTGTCCGCTTAGCATTTTATCTACTTCCAGCAGGTATTCCAGAGCCAGATAATGCATATTCAGAGCAGTATAAACCTGGCCAATTTCTGCCAGTACTGATGCTGCTTTTGGCATATTTGTGGCTTTTAGGTAGTATGAAGCTGATTTCTTTAGTTCGGCGATGGCGGCTATAGGATGGGAGCTTAGTAATTCTCTATGCTTCTTGTAATAATGCTCGGCGAGCTGGACATCACTCATGGAACTGATCTGCTTGGAAGCTCTGTCTTCATGCTTAGGCACCTCTGCCTGTGTAGCAAACATCAACGATGCTGTTAGCAAAACAAGTATTACAATCCAAGCTCGCACATTCATCCTGCTATCGAAACCCCTTTAAATCCAAAAGTTCTGCACACTATTAAATCGGTATATTGAATATCTGTCAAGTAAAACATGCAGAAAGTTATTGCTATCAAGCTTCGATTTATACTTTATGACAATGAGCATGATTAGATATCACTTGTTTCCCCCGTTTTTCAAGTGCAGGATCACCCTTTCTACTATGCGGGGAATGCACAACACACAACATATATCATACATCATACATCATACAGTGAATCTTTCAATCGAAGCCA
>DIMZ01000159.1:18911-19410 GCA_002425825.1 Cloacimonetes bacterium UBA5553
ATCGCAACGGCATCTCAGTATGCAAGGCTTATACTTTGAAATTGGATGAATAAGGATGAATAAGGATGAATTTCTGTGTGGATTTCGGAGGTGCCTAGCATGTATCAGATATTGCTTGACGGATGGCTACCGCACATATTTTCGTGAATCCATGAACAGGATTAACGAACAAATATTGGAGTTGATAAAGGCTATACCTGCAGGTAAGGTGGCAGGATATGCTCAGATAGCAGCTTATGCCGGACTACCCGGAGGAGCCAGAATGGTAGCACGCTTATTGCACTCATGCAGCAGTAAACATAACCTGCCATGGTGGCGAGTGCTGCGAAGCTCAGGCGAAATCGCGTTGCCAGAGGATGCCGGGGGAGCATTGCAAAAAGAGTTGCTGACAAATGAGGGCATTACATTTAATGCCAAAAACAGGATAGATATGGCAGTGTATTCGTGGGTTAAGACCGATACAATAGCCTAGCTATAGCTATTGGCTATTAAAACTTGA
>DIMZ01000159.1:19490-26792 GCA_002425825.1 Cloacimonetes bacterium UBA5553
ATACTACTGGTTATAACTTGTTTAGTTTTTAGTGCTTGCTCTACTAAGACGCAGGATTTGCGCATAGGGATTATTAGCTCGTCCATAAATCATTTGCCACTTAGCTTCGCCATTGATGATGGAGCCATCCCCAAAGATAAATATCAGCTAATAAAGTTTACCAGCGGATGGGAAGTGCAGGAAGCAATGATAACCGGCAGCATAGACGTTGCCATTATGCCTTTCACTTATGTGTGGAATGCTGCATCAAAGGGATATCCCATCAGCACTGCATCATTCTTTGAGCGTGAGACCGATGCTGTGGTAGCACAACCGGAATACCATGCCCTAAATGACTTACGAGGCAAGAAGATAGGTATGCTAAGGGCATCTACATTGGATGTGCTATGGCGAGACTATGCAGATAAAAACGGGATTGAATTTGAAGCGGTGTACTTTCGCAGCCCCAACGAAGCCATAGCAGCTTTGGACAAGAAGGAGATTGCTGCGGCTGTGTTGTATGTGCCTTTGGTGAACAAGCTGGAAGCCAAGTATAATACATTACACTGGTTTAGCGAAGACTATCCCTTTCACCCCTGCTGCGACCTTGCCGTAAATACCAATAACATTAAGCATAAAAACAAGCAACTAAGCATCCTTATGGAAGATTTGCAGCTTGCAGTTAGCAATATGGACAAAGACAAAACGAAGCTGGAGAGATATATAATGACCAGCTACGGTCTTAGTGCCGATGAATGCAGGGAAGCTTTGCAACACACTCAGTTTCGCATGGGTCTGGAAGCAGAGGGAAAGGAGTTTGAGCGCCGGATGACAGATATTTCTTTGGCGATTGGCTATCTGGACAGGGTTCCCGCGGATTATGAAGTATATTTATTGGAACAAGGAAAGTAGCCTGGTGCTATTCACAGATCTGCTAACAACTTTCACACGTGTGCTTGTGTGGACAGCTCTATCCTGGTTACTGGGCATAAGCATGGGCTATGCAGGCTACAAGAGCAAATGGTTTGAAGCTTTTAGCATGCCAATTATAAACGTAATACGCCACATCTCACCATTTTGCTGGTTACCGCTGATAATTCTGGTAGCCGGAATAGGTGAACTGGCAGTGGGGATTACTTTGCTAATCTCGCTTGCATTTCACGGAGTGATAGTAACCTTGGAAATGCTGCATAGCCTGCCACGTAACCTTATAGAGCAGGCAAAGCTGGACGGGGCATCGGGTTGGAACATGTTTATGCACATAGAGCTTCCTGTTTGCACAGCCGGAGCAATCGACATCTTCAGGGTGTTGTGGGGAGTGGGTTGGAGTGCCGTTATAGCCGCGGAGATGCTGGGTGTACGCAGTGGAATGGGGTATAGGCTGCTGGATTTCCGCTATCTGTTACGCTATAGAGAAATGCTGCTATACATAGCGGTGATTGGCTTTATCGGCATGATATGCGATTTGCTGCTGAAGATGCTGAAGCGGAAAACCACATCCTGGACATGGCAATAAAGCTTTTCAGGATAGGGTCTAATGGCTTATTTATTAAGAGCCTTTCTGAAGTCCATGCCCATAACCTTATATAAAAACATGGTCTTGATAGCAGATATTATGGTGCTGGGACGCATCGCCTTGCGCTTGAAGCTGTGGTAGAATAGCGGCAATAAACGCCAACCCTTGCTAAGATAAACACGAACATAAGCTTTTGGGAAATAAGCGTCTATATCCTTGTGGCTCATAGTCAGCGGTTTATATACACAGTGCATGGCGTCATAATCTTCCCAGTTGTAATGCAGAATGCGGTCTTCAGCCACCAGCCGGTTAAATATCTCTGTTCCCGGAAAGGGGGTTAAGATGGTAATAACCACGTAACCCAGGGGCAGCGAGCAAAAGAATTTGATATTCTGTTCTATATGCTTAGGGGTGTCGAATTCATCTGCCGAGCCGATTATCATATACCAATTGTGTGAGATAGAAAGCTTGTTAAGTATCTTTATGGCGGTTCTAATCTGCTCCAGGCTAATCTTCTTGTGCATGCGTTCCAGCACTTCAGGTATGCCGCTTTCGATTCCAATGGACATCAGCGAACAGCCTACCTTTGCCATGCGGGCTATCAGGGCATGATTGTTGCAGATAGTATCCACGCGGCTCATGCAGTTAAAGTGAAACTTGATGCCTTCATCCTCAATCGCCTGGCAAAACTCATCCATCCATTTGGTATCCACGGTTAAGTTGTCGTCATGAAACCAGAAGCTATCGTAACCCCAGCTTATATATTCCTTTATCTCGGCGATTACGGTCTTTACGCTACGCTTGCGATATCTGCCTCCATAAAAGGCGGAGATGCTGCAAAAAGAGCAGAAATAGGGGCAACCGCGTGAGGATACTATCTTAGGAGAAAAGCTGAATTCCGGGGCAGTTAGATCACGCGTGATGAGTGGAAGGTTTTCGATATCTTGTAACAGGGCAATCTTGTCGTCGTTGAAGTAGCTGCCATTCCGCATATAAACAATACCGCTAATGTCAGGATAGTTATTGCCGGCTTGCAGGGCTGCTAATAGTTGGGGGAATACTTCCTCGCCTTCACCACGGCAGATGTAATCCACACCTGTGTCGCTAAAGGTTTCTTTGTACATAAAAGTGGCATGATGCCCGCCAATAATGGTTTTTATTCCCGGGTGCTGCTGCTTAACGTATTTTATCAGCTCCCGGGCAATTGGATAACTGGCACTTACACAGGATACGCCCAGCACTTCGGGGTGGTAACGCTTGATATAGCTATCAACATTGTCCTTATCCGCCACCACAACAGTTGTATCATGACCGGCATCCCTAGCGGCTGCCGCCACATATAGCAAACCTTGCAATATCTGATTACCCTTTCTAAGGCTTTCCAAGCCACCGGTGCGAGCCTTGGGAGACACCATTAATACTTTCATAACACTCTCAATCTGCTTTTGCGCCTTATTGTTATTACAACACAATGGTGTCAAGCAGATTGTGCACAGCTTATCTAAGGGCACACTTATTTAGCATCATATCCAAACATATGCGGTTTCGGCAAGATAGGGGGAGAGGCTCTATTTCAGAAGCGTCACTTTACGGGAATGACGCTTCCCGCCAGCCTCCAAACGAAGGATATACACACCTGAAGCCACGTCTCGACCGGTTGAATCTTTTCCGTTCCAAATGATGCTATGCTTTCCGGCACCCATAAAGCCATTCTGGAGGGTGGCGGTCTTTCTGCCCTTCAAGTCATAAACGCAGATAGACGCTATTCCGGCTTCGGGAAGGCTGAATGATATACTGGTGCTGGGGTTAAAAGGATTGGGGCTACAGCTGTCCAAATAGGGCATTGCCGGGGACTGGGGATCCGGGTTTGGATTGGCTGTGCCTGTCAACGTAACACTCTGTAGAGACACGGTTGAAAACTCATTATAGCCATTACCCTGTCCACAGCCCAGGGCAATCCAGGCATGATAGTCCAGCATGGATATAGAAGGAGGTAAGTAACTTCCCGCGATTATCACAGAAGAAATCGGCACGATCAGTTGCCACGAAGGTGTAATGTAGAAGTGCCTTACAGCGTATGTTGAATCTATATAATCCATCACAAACATCAGCAAGTTGCCGTTAGATTGGTCGTTGGTACCCAAAACTTGCCAACATAAGTATGCAGAAACAACAGCGGGGATGTAATATATGGCAGTTTGATTGCCGTAAGTGTTGTACTCCCGAACCTCATAACTGTTGGAAAGATTCCCGACATAAATCATATTGTTGCGACTGAACACATTGTAATTGATATCCACTGGCAGTTGAGCAAAATTGAACATATAGTCTCCCTGCCTGTTTATCATTGTATGCGTGAATGTATATTCTACATATTCGTGATTAGTAGGGTACAAGTAATAGAATCGAGCGAAATCAAGCACCACATGCATGTTCTCTCCGCAGACGGTGAATGAATGCTTGAATAACGACGCTGTTCCATATTGATCCGGCATGTCTAATCCCCATTGGGGAAATCCATTTATGATAACACCATTGTCATCCAGGCAGGCTAGCATCGGTCTTATTCCCAAAGTCCAGGTTAGCCAGGGCCATTCCAGCTTGACACTCCCAAATGCTCCGGAGATATCTGGATGGGGCTGGGTAATTTGGATTCCATCTCCCCAAAGTGGTGTAATGCCGCTAATCTTCTGGCCCCAAATGCTGTTGGATTGCGACCATATCACATACCAATCGTCCAAATAGGTGCTTATATTTACCCAGCCGACGCTTTGGGTAATCGTCCCAAGCTGAAAACCACCTTCAGGAAGCAGGTTGTTCCCTGCAGCGTCAATTATCTGGTAGCGTCTGCTGATAACACCATCCAACTCTTCCCCCCAAACTACCAAAGTGAGGTTGCCCTTGCAGCAAACCTCACTGGCACCATTACGGGAACTGCTCGGACGGTTGATTTTAAGACCGGTTGCGTTATATACAGGTTGTCCTTCAGATGTGTATAGCTGCAGGTACAGATCCCAAGGCGAAGTGGACAGTGAAGCTTGATCCCAGATCACAGCACAGCCATTGGTGCGGGCAGAGGTCTTCACTTCTTTTACCCTTCCAGATTCTCCATACACCAGTTCCATTCCATTGGCTGCAAGTTGCGGCTGGTATAGCTGGTTCAGCATCTGCACCTTGATCCCGCCGCGCATGGTCTCTTTTTCCTGCCATTCAATGCCAATGGAATTACCATGTCTGTGAGCAGTTATGTATTTCTTTAAGCTGTTTGTGTTGGTAACATCATATACTGCGACGTTGCCAGTGGCATTAACATGGATCACTTTAATATTGTTTGGATTGGCAAACAAGCTACCTACCACAACGCAACCGCCATCGGCATCCGGCACAGCCTGAGTGACATACTCCATATATCCGACATCTGTAGTGAGATTTATCCCAGTACCGAATTGTAGCACGCCATCGCCGCTGATCTTCTGTAGATATTTGCCATAATAGGCTACCGCAGTTATAAAGATGCTATTATCAGACCCCGTGACTACTTGCAGGGGTGAGTTGTTAATCGAGTCGGTGCTGATGGCGGTAACGGGCTGTGGCCATAAGGCAGTGCCGGAATTGCTGTAACGCTGAACATCCAGGTTGTTATAATGATTCACGCACAACGCGAAGGAGGAATCCTCAAAGGCGCATAACCTCCCGATGGGATGATTGGCTGTAGATGCCACGCTAAGTGGTTGAGTCCACATAAACTGCCCCAAATGGTTTAAACGTTGAACTTTCACCATACCCTGTAAACTCCAGGCGACCAGCACGCTGTCGTCTGACAGGATCATCAAATTGGTGTTATAGCTTGCTGCATTATCTAAGAAAACATAAGCTGAAGGCATGGTTGTAGCTCCTGAGGCATCCAGATGCTGGATAGCACTGCGAAACTCGCCACTAATTCCGTTATATCTCCCATACCAGGAAACATACACCCCACCATTGTGATCGGCTACCATATCGGCTACGGTATCCACCCAATATCCCATATTGATGATCCCGTGTTGACCCCAAAGAAAGTCACCTGTACGGGAAATCTTTTGCACTAGGATATTTGAAGAGTATCGAAAGGCTATCGCGAAAGCCTGGTCAGAGGTTTCTACCAGTTTATAAACACTATAGCTTCTGGGAAAAGTAAGAGGCGTTTCCCAAAGCGGCTGGTATTGCTGGTCATAAAGGCGTATTTTGTAGCATTGGTTACCGTTATCATTCTGTTCCCACATCAGTAAATGGCAGCCATCGGAGGTCTGCAGAGACTTGCCGGTGAACTCCACATTTGCATAATTTTTCACTATGACCGGTTGGGGCCATACTAACTCTGCCGTCAGTATTCCAACTGCGGTTAGCAGAACACACAGAAATACAAGCTTGTTCATAAATACCTCTCAAAGGTACGATGCTTATCGCAGCAATTTTGTCAAGATAATATTTTCCCTCACTTCCCCCCGTTTTTCAATCAGGGATTTGGTTGTTCGTTTGCTTGGAGCTAGTCCCCTTATTGGTACTAGTGTTGGAATTCATTGTGGAGCTAATGCATGAGTTAGTACATACAGATATTTAACGTAAACATTTCTTGTTCCAGTGTCTAATCCCCATCTCCACCCCCCCCCGTGTTCATAATTCTTACTTTTACCTCCCTATCATCCCTCTCTCTTACAAGGAAGCATTGTGTTACAATTATGCCGAGATCACGCCGCAATTCTGCCACAACGCGGCGTGATCGTGGCAGGAGTGTGGCAGTATCATCATACATTGCTTCCTTGAGAGACAGAGAGATGTTAAGGTTATGGCAGTTGGATTCGTGGATCATTGAGCTTTTTTGAGCTTTTTGAGGTAACGGAGAGGTAGTTAGTATTAGATTATATCTGCTTGTTTCAGATTAGCAGAAGCTTCATATCTTAATCTATTTGGCACTCACAATCACTGTCTGATTAATTTCGGGGGGATGCGTACAATGTCTGCGATTATACCTTTGTTCGCAGTTTTAGCATCTGATCTAAGCACACCCCTTCGCGGCTGTCACGTCCCAGTTCTATCGTTTGGCTAATGGCATCGAAGATGAAACCGGTAGCAAACCTGATGGCAGAAACTATATCTTCACCGTTTAGCAGCATGGCAGTTACAAGGGAGGTAAATACATCGCCTGTACCGGGATAGAAAGCAGGAATATAACGGCAATCGAAGCATTGCAAACTCTCTGAATCAGAATCGTAGTAACATGTTTTGGTGCCATCGGTTTCCGGTACACTGGTTATGATCACCTGCTTCGTTCCGTTGGAGCAGATTTGCTGACACATGGTGAATATCTCTGTCTTGTCTGGATGGTTATGATAGGGCGAATCGGTAAGCAGGCAAGCTTCTGTGTAGTTTGGCGTTATCAAATTGGCAAGTGATATCGCTTGTTTCATCGCTGCCACCATGCTGGTATCATAACAGCTATACAGATCGCCATCATCCGCTAACACGGGGTCGATAACGATCAGGCAATCGGGAGCTGCCAGGATGGACACTGCTTCTGCCANNCCCAGAAAGCCACTATAAATAGCATCAAAACGGATGCCCATCTGCTGCCAGTGACGGATAATTTGTCGCATCGCCTCCGTTGTATCCTGCATATAGTAACCGGGATAACAGGTGTTTGCAGATAACAGCGAGGTAGGCAGCACACTGGTTTGGATGCCAAATTGGTACATGATGGGGATTACTGCCATCAGGGATGTATGCCCAATGCCGGATAGATCGTGGATTGCCAATAGCTTGTTCTTGTT
>DIMZ01000159.1:26816-27040 GCA_002425825.1 Cloacimonetes bacterium UBA5553
ATAACTCCCAGTTACGCATTTGAGCCCAGTATCCTAACAGCCCCAAATATGTCAATACCACTGAAGGCGGGTTTTTCGTAGGGAGGGTTTTCTACTAGTTATGTTCAAGTCCGAAGCAATGTCTTCATAACTCCATACCACATATAGCAGTATCCCCAAATGTCCAAGAGAGATAAGCCTGATGTTTTGAGTGACTCTATATACTAAGCACCTGCCAAGCATAG
>DIMZ01000182.1:0-164 GCA_002425825.1 Cloacimonetes bacterium UBA5553
ATGCTGGTCATAATATCCAATCTCCAGGCTGGCACCAACCTTCAGGTTTCCACAGGCGATGTCGCACTCACCCATCAGGATTTTTAGCAGAGTGGTTTTACCGCATCCGTTAGGCCCAACAATACAGATTCTATCCTGATAATGCGCTTTAAGGCATACCTTTT
>DIMZ01000182.1:182-2348 GCA_002425825.1 Cloacimonetes bacterium UBA5553
CGCAAGCAAAGCTCCATCGGGAATACCGAAACTAACTTCATCCAAAGTATAAACGTCATTACCGCTACGTGATGAGCTGCTTATGTTTAGATGTACTCTCTTTTCTTGCATCGGTTTTTGGATAATCTCCATGCGGGATAGCATCTTTAGGCGGCTCTTCGCCATGTTAGTTTTCTGTCCGGCGATGTTTTTGGCAATGAACGCCTGAGTATCGGCTACGAACTTCTGTTGCCGTTCATACTGCTTTTCCTGAGCCATGCGGGCTATGGCATCGGCTTGTGCAAAGGACGAATAATTACCTTTGGTAATGCTTAATCTGCCGTCTCTAAGGCTATAAACTGTGCTTACAGTGTTATCAAGAAAGGTTCTATCGTGCGAAACCACCATGAATGGACGCTCAGACCTATTTAGATACTTCTCCAGCCAGCCAATCATGGCAACATCAAGGTGGTTGGTCGGTTCGTCTAAAATTAGCAGATCATAAGGCATCATAAGAATTGCAGCAAGGCATATACGAGTTTGTTCACCCCCACTGAACACGCCAATAGGCTTGTTATAATCAGCTTCACTAAAGCCAAGCGAACTGCATACATACTTCAGTTCATTGTCATACTCATCACCCCCGAGGCTGTGATACTTGTCCAGATCAATGTTCAGTGCTGCCTCTGTTGCAGAGTCATGCCTCAGGTTAAGCTTTGCCGATAATGCATCGATACTAGCGCGAAGGGCTACCAAATCCGGCCTGGCACTCTTGATGTGATCTACCATCGCTAATTTTGGGTCTAAGGGCATATTCTNNTAAGTATGCAACCTTTAGTTGCTTAGCCCGTAGCACTTTTCCCTCTGTGGGGTGTAACATCCCCAGCATTAGCTTTATCAGCGTGCTCTTTCCGCTGCCATTACTGCCGATAAGCCCCACTCTGCTGTTATGCTCCAAAGTGCAATTTATCTCTCGTAAAACATACACTCCAGCAAATTCTATACTGCAATCTATTACTTGGATTAAACTCATTTTTACATACCGTATTGTTTTTTGTTTCGGTGCGAAATCACTATCCCGTGCCGATTTGGAGATAATTATGCGGCAAGGTTGTGCTGTCAACCTCATTTTTTGCTTGTCAAAAAAACGCTGCTCGTTTTTAAGGTACTCAACCGGTTCGGGATGTAGCGCAGCCCGGCTAGCGTACTTGAATGGGGTTNNGAGGTCGCAGGTTCAAATCCTGTCATCCCGACCAGTTTCTTTTACCGGTTACACGCTAAACAGTAAATAAAAGATTAGGGTGCTTGGTTTTACCGAGCACCCTTTTTGTATCTATAAGTATTATTTGCTTAGCTAATGTAGCTTAGCACCTGATTTGCCTTTGCCACAAATTCCTTCAATTCCTTGCCACTGAATGGCTTTTGCTCCAGTAGCGACAGATCGTGAATGTAAGAGCAAAGCGTTTTCACTTCCTCAGTTCTGCCTTGTTCATCCAGCGCAACAATCTTCTTAATCACCGGATTCTCTTTATTAACTACCAGGGAGTGATACTTTAGCATATCCGCAGAGTTATTTTGCCTGGACATCATATCCATATCGTGCCAGCGGCGCATGAACTCGCTGAATACTATCATTGCCGGTATTTCTTTGCTCTTCAAGCTCTTAACCTCTACTTTCAGCTCGGTGAAAGCATGCTCGTGGATAGCCTTCATGGCATCTTCACCCAGCTCTTTACGCACTTCTATGGGCAAGTCATAAGGCTTTACCAATGTCTGTTCACCCTGCTGAACAATGTATGGAGCCAAAGCTGTAACTGCCACGGGGTGTTTCTTAACAAACTCAGCGTATGCATCTTTGCTGAAGCTGGCCTCTACATTCTGATCCATCACCTTGTAGAATATGCTCTTCAGCTTTTCTTCCGCATCCGCATTGGCGTCGGACTCATCTTTATTAATCATCAGGTCGTTCATCTCCGAATCTATCCTGAGGAACTCAATCTTATCCACCTTTGCTTCCAGGCGTTGATACAGATGCATATCCAGAGGGCTGTTCTGGAATATCACTTCTATGCCCTGTTCTTTCATTAGGTTCAGATAGCTAACCAGGGTGTCTTCACTACCGGCATACCAAATCTTGGTCTTCTCGTCTCCGGCGTTGTTGCGGGCTTTGTATTCCTCTATGGTACG
>DIMZ01000182.1:2359-2680 GCA_002425825.1 Cloacimonetes bacterium UBA5553
AGAAGATTACTACATCCTTCATCGCCTCAAAGAAGTCATCTTCCTTCAGCAAACCGAACTTGATAAAGGTGTTTATATCTTCCCAATACTCCTCAAACTTCTTTCGGTCTTCCTTGAAGGTAGCCAGGAAATGATCTGCCACTTTCTTTACGATGTATTGGCTTATCTTGCGCACTTGAGTGTCGTTTTGCAAGAAGCTGCGAGACACGTTAAGCGGGATATCGGGAATGTCTATGCCACCTTTCAGTAACAGCAGAAACTCTGGGATAAGGTCTTCTAAATTATCTGCTACAAACACGTTATTGCAAAATAGCTTCACTT
>DIMZ01000182.1:2697-3302 GCA_002425825.1 Cloacimonetes bacterium UBA5553
GGACTTCTCCCTTAAAGAAATCCGGCTCATTGCGCAGCTTCGGGAAGTATAATATCCCTTTCAGGTTAAAGGGAAAATCTACATTCAAATGAATCCAGAATACGGGATCCATATAGTCGTGGAATACTTGCTTGTAAAACTCAATGTATTCTTCGCGGCTAACGTCCTTTGGTGCGCGGTTCCACAAAGCTTCCTTCTGGTTTACCTGTTTGTCGCCAAACATTATCGGATAAGGCATAAAGTTGCAGTAACGTTCCAAAATGTCCTGAATCTTCTTATCTTCAGCATACTCAATGTTCTCTTCATTCAGGTGAATAGTAATGGTGGTACCAATCTCTTTGCGCTTACCTTTGCCAAGGCTATATTCTGTACTACCGTCGCATTCCCAGAAAGCCGGCTCGCTGCCTTCCACATAGCTAAGGGAGTCGATAGTAACCTTCTCCGCCACCATAAATGACGAATAAAAGCCCAAGCCGAAATGACCAATGATGTTGCTCTGCACGTCCTTGAACTTGTTTACAAATTCCTCAGCACCAGAAAAGGCAATCTGATTGATGTATTTCTTAATCTCTTCTGCGGTCATGCCTATGCCATAATCTATGCTT
>DIMZ01000182.1:3344-5947 GCA_002425825.1 Cloacimonetes bacterium UBA5553
GGGTTTTCTTGCCTTTATCCAGCTTTATCTCTACCTTCATGTCTTCCAGCTTAAAGTTCTCGTCTGCATTCTTGCGTTTGGACATTGCATCCACCGAGTTGGAGATCAATTCCCGCAAGAATATATCATGCTGCGAATAAAGCCATTTCTTAATGATCGGGAATATGTTCTCAGTATGAATGCTTAAGCTGCCTTTTTCTTTTTTCTTTTCTGCCATGTTCAAACTCCTTAAATAGCAATTTGTTCTTATCTGGAGATAAACTAAGCGAACCGTGTAATCTGTCAAGTGCTTTTTAGCAATCTAAACGACGGACTGCTAATTTGACGACTGAAGACAAGCCTGCACACTGAGAATAATGTGGGTGACAGGGATGCGAATCAGGCTATGTATAGGCTTTTGCCTGCTACCATGGTTTCCATAACCTTAAACTCAGAACCAAAGAACACTAACTGAGATAGGCTTTGCTCGCCAATGGAATAGCCGGCTGGAGGAGAGAGGAACACTATGTCTGCTTCTTTGCCCCTAGTAATAGAACCAATTTTGTCGTCCATGCCCAGTAGTTTGGCAGAGCCAAGAGTTATGTGATACAATGCGTTAGTAGGCAATACAGCAAGGCTGCTTTGACGGAAATTCATCATTTTGGTATGGTGCAACATATTCAGGCTAGTACCTGCCCCCACATCACTACCCAAACCGAAGCGGATTCCCGCGTCCATGATTAGTTGCAACGGATACTCGCCGCTCTTAAGATAAAAGTTTGAATCGGGGCAGTGGGCTATCTTTGCATCATGCTCTTTAAGCAGAACAAGCTCTTGGGGAGAGAGATGAATTGCGTGGGCAAAGATGCTCTTGGGGCGTAGCAATCCGGCTTTGTGATAAACTTCAGTATAGCTGGATAAACCAAAGAGCTCTTTTACCCAGCTTAGCTCATCGGTGTTCTCGGAGAGATGTGTTTGCACCCAGGCATTGTTGTTATCAGCGAATCGGGCAACCTCTTGCATTAGCTCCATGCTGCAAGTGGGGGCAAAACGGGGGGTGAAGATGTAGTCCAGCATTGGGTTTTTACTGTGCCAACGGTTGTACAGCTCAATGCTTTGCTGAAGAGAGTCATTAGTATTCTGTAGTAGTTCGTCGGGTGAGTTTTTATCCATCATGGTCATCCCGATAAGTGCTCTGATGCCCATGGCATCGGCTTGTTCAAAAGCGGTTTTACAAGCTGTGGGAAAGGGGGCTGTGTAGATTACAGACATTGTAGTCCCAACGCTGCACAAGGCATTGAAGAATAGCTGAGCTAAGTTACTGGCATAGTCAGCTTCGGCTGAGCGTGCCTCTTCAGGGAATACATGCTTGTTCAGCCAAGGCAGCAAGGCGGGTTCGTAAAGGCCGCGCATCATATATTGGCTTAGATGTACATGCAGGTCTATAAATCCCGGTAAGGCTATTTTATCGCTATAATCTTCACAGGCTGTTCTACCGTCGTCTGGCCGGACTGAAGTAATAACGCCATCTTGAATAGTGATGATTTGTCTGGGCAAGAATGCTGCTTCATTGGCAGATATGGGGTTTATAACGTTGCAGAGTATGTTTCTCATGGCGTAAATCTCCTATATCCAATTAGTTTGCCTCTGCCAATCCCAAAGTGCAATTCTGAGGCGTTCTGTGATGCTGTGCCCTTGGCACTGCTCAGCTCGCGGATAAGCTCTTTTACCTTTCCACCCTCTCTGTAGCTAAGCACTACTCTTGTGCCAAAGGCTGGAGATTGAGGTAGTTTTCCAAATTCGGATGGATTGCTGGATAGAACTATCTCGTCATCCGCCCAAACCGGCTTTATCATTACAGATTTGTTCTTGGTTTTAGTTCGGTTATGAAGCACCCTTGTGCCGCTTCCACTGCCTACCACGATGTCCAGGAGGCCATCCCGGTCAAGATCACCAGCGGCATTTCCCCAGCCATTATACACTCTTGCTCCTGCTAACCAGGTTATGTCTGTAAAAGTTCCGTCACCATTGTTACGATAAAAGTAAGAGCGGTCATTTTCGTATATAGAGGTAATGAATAAATCCGGATAGCCGTCATTATCGGCATCAATAAAAAGTGGATCGGAGTGTAATTCGTCATAGCTGATGCCTGCGGATTTGGTGATATCAGTGAACTGCCAAAAGTAGATACTATCCCCTTCTATGACTCTGTATTGTAAACCATCATTACGCAGCAGCATGCTGGTATCTGAGATGTCTAAGAAACGCGGATGAGCCAGATTGGCAATGAACAAGTCCAGATCGCCGTCATTATCAATATCGCTCCAATCTGCGCCTATGCTATGTCCAAAATAGCCTTGCTTGTCATTACCCCTAAGGCCATAAAGCGGAGCAACATCTACAAACAGGGTATCCACCTGTTTCCAGCAGAAATTACGGTTTAGGCGATAGTTGGTTACCAATATCTCCTGAATACCGTCATTATCAAAATCAGCAGGGGCAACTCCGCGTCCTGCCTGGGCTGGAGAAGTGGTGTAATAAGGAAATAAGATGCCAGAATCGGTGCTTTTGTTGCTAAAATAACCCATATCGTTTTTCCAATAGAAGTCTGGATAACCGCTTTT
>DIMZ01000182.1:6011-8962 GCA_002425825.1 Cloacimonetes bacterium UBA5553
ATAGATGGATAGCCATTCTGCTCCAGATCAATCCAGGCAGCAGCTTCCGTGGGGTAACGGTCGTCGATATCTCCGGCACGTTCATTCACACTAACGTAATGCTTGTTGCCCTGGTTCTTCATTAGCCGGTCACCCAATGAGTCTTCTGCGTGGCTAAGGCTGAGGATATCTAGCATACCATCGCGATTAAAGTCGGCAAATAACCCACCATTGCTATTCAGATTTTGCAGATTGGCTGCTACAGTGCTGTCGGCAAAGCTCATATTACCCTTATTTGCATATAAATACTTGCCATTGAATAATAGATCGAGCAGGCCATCAGAATTGTAATCACCCATGGCAACACGGGAGTAACCCTTGCCATTCAGGCCAGCATCCTCGCTTCTATCCTCAAACACAATGCCTTTATACTTCATCAGGCTACGTGCCCATTGCATTGGCTCCAGCTTTATCTTTAGCTCTTTATGTAGAGAAGTAATAGCCTCCCAAGCCTCATTGTCATATTTCTTG
This sequence comes from Cloacimonetes bacterium UBA5553, assembly GCA_002425825.1. Taxonomy (GTDB): domain Bacteria; phylum Cloacimonadota; class Cloacimonadia; order Cloacimonadales; family Cloacimonadaceae; genus Cloacimonas. The sequence goes on from DIMZ01000182.1 coordinate 6,522, forward strand.
CGAGGTGATCCCCAGATAAGGCATTGAATATAGCTCCTGGCTGCTTGCTTGCGATATTTGCTATTTAGCTGATATGCTCTGCCCAACCAGTATTGCACCTCGGATAGCTCACCACGATCGTTATTCGAGAAGCTGATGCGCTTTAGTTTACTTATCAGACTGCTAAGCTCTTTGGATGATACTATCTTCAGGTTGCTAATGCCCTTTTCGTCTCCATAAAAGCCACTTTTTGCAATAAGACTATAGTACTCAATCTTCGCCTTTTGCAGGTCAATTCTGCTTATCCAGTCATTCTTGGCATAATCGTCATATAGCAAAGTGGGAGATTTTGCATTCTCGGCGTTATGAAGCAACTCCAAGGCTTGAGTTAGCCCCGTGTAGAACTGCTCGCCAGATTTCCGATAGGTGGGAGATATTAAGTACAATGCANNAAGCTATATAGGACATAACTGGATTTATCATGCCATGCTCACTGATGGCATAGTTAAGCTGCTCCCAAGCTTGTCGGTTGCTTAAGTGATACAACTGGTAATAGTAGGCAATCTGTCTATACCTTGAGTGAGGAAAGCTGTGGTAAAATTCATCAATGTAGGCAAGTGCCAATGAATCGCTTCGCTGCACACTTATCTCGTCTATTATCCCCTTTGCCATAGATTCTATTACAGAATTGTACTCAGTGGACAATGCCACAGCAAAGGATATGCTAGCCTCGTCGGTGCCATAGATGTAATAATTCAGCACCGCCTTGTCCAGGGGGCTTTCAAACGAGGAGATAATTGCCTCTGCATCACTTTCCCACTGCATGCTGTCCATCTCTACTTCATTAGTAATGGAAATCCACTCCAGTGCAGCATCAAGAGACTGGAACTCGGTAGCCAACCTAAAGTTACATTCAATTGCCAACCATGTTTGACCATCTCTTTGGGCATACTTCAAGATGGCCTTTACGTCCTCTTCATTACCGTGATGTGCCTTGGCTAATATCCTCTGCTCATGCTTGCGGATATGTTGATACTGCTCTTTATCCAACAGGAAGTTAATATCTTCAATGCTAAGGGCAAACATCGGCAAACTGCATAACAGGGTTAGTGTATATATTATGTATTTCATAAGTTACCTATAGTTGGTTAATAATGTCTATCATATCGCTATGGCTAAACACATATTCTGCGCTACAATAGTGGCATACCGGCTTTATTCCGTCCACCATCTCTTGCAGCTCTGATTTACCAAGTAGTTTCAGGGCATTGGCAAAGCGCTCTCTACTGCAATTACATGCATACTCAATCTCCCGGCTATCCATCATGCTCCATGTAATGTCTTTTAGAACAAAGCGTTCCAGGATATCTAAAATGTTTAGCCCCATATCCATCAAGTCGCTAATGTTTGGGGTTGCAAGTATGTTCATTCTCAGTTTCTCGCTAATTGCTTCATCTGCAAAGGGGAGCTGTTGGATAATGAAGCCACCACAGCTACGAACTCGTGCATCCTGGTCAATCAAAATCCCCAGATTAACCGCCGTATCAATCTGTTCAGACTGATGGTAATACGCTGCCAGGTCTTCGGCTATTTCTCCGCTAACCAGTTCACAGGTACCAGTGTAGGGAGTCTTTTTGGCATCATTCCTGATTACAGTAATAATCCCCTTCCCCAGATGCTTTCCGGGCTTCAAGTTATCTGCCGGATTGTCCAAAAAGAGCTTTGGGTTTTGAGCATAACCGCGCATCTTACCTTCAGCTGTGCATATAGCTACAGCACCCTGCAGTGCGCCATCCCCATCCACGCGCAGGCTAATCTCTGCTTTGGGGTGCTTAAGGTCCCAGCTCATCATAGCTGAAGCTGCCAGCAATCTACCTAATAACAGAGTGGATATTGGTGACAAATCATGCAAATCACGCGCTTTCTGCACCGAGGTAGTGCATTGAACGGCAAAAATGCGAAACTGGTTTTCTGATGCGGTTAACCGCAGTATTTCGTCATTATTCATCGTAATATATCTCAATGTTGTGTAGTGGTTTTTCTGCCATCCAGTTGCTATTTAGCGTAGTTCCCGGATAGTAATGTTGCAGAATATCATTATAAGACACGCCTAAGCGTGCCATGCGCAAAGCACCAATCTGGCACATACCAATTCCATGCCCCGCACCTTTGCCTTTCATGGCAATACTGCTACCGGGAGTAATAATAACGCCCTCTTCCCCATCCTTATAGCTTGCCTTAAAGTAATAAAACGATGATGATAAACTTCCGAATGCCTGTCTTATCTTAAACTCATTATCAAGACTTATCACTTTATTCCCGGCAATCTTCATGCTAAGGATTCTACCGCTTCGCCCCCGTTTAATAATTATAATGCTGTTTACATACTCCAAACCGGTGTTTTCTGCCAGCTTTGCCTTAGTAATGCTTTTCTCCCATGCCAGTGCTCCCCGCTCCCAAGA
>DIMZ01000182.1:9011-13563 GCA_002425825.1 Cloacimonetes bacterium UBA5553
CAATGCTTAGTATCAATCCAGGCTCTGGCATCGGTTTCCTGGCTAAGGTCATACTCATCTGCTTCAGCAATGCAGGTAACTCCATTCAAATGCTCAACCGGTTTGCCTCTCCATATATGGCTCGAGGCATCGGTTTTACCGCCGCAGCTACTATGATAGGGCGTGTCCGCAGGATAGGTTCCGGTGAATAGCACTTCATGCCTTGTGGCTTTCACAGCCTCACGTATAGCATCATTCTGCAAGTACTTGCCCTTATACACCTGGCAGTGTGTACTGCTACACAGATCGTAACCATCAGCTTTATGCCGGTTGTATAGCAACAGGGTAACGGCATGGGTACGCGCAGCTACCGCCTGAGCTTTCAGTGCCTCAGGGGGCGATGAATTGCCAATCTCATTTTGAACCACTCCTGCTATATAGTCTTCCAGAGGCAGCAGATGATTTATCACCAGCTTGCGGTTAACCGTTTTAATTACAAACTCTCCCGCATAGCCAAGACTACTACCGTTTATCTTTATATCGGAGCTACTTCTTAAGCGTAATGGAGTTTCCAGATAACTTACTTCCCCTCTGTTTCCCGTTATCCGCACAGTGGAATTTATCATCTGCACTTCCATAATCTTGCTATGCGGTAGCCTGTTTTCGTCTGCAAATGCTTCTGCCTGTTCACGGTTACTATAGCTATCGGGAAAAAAATATAGCAGCTCCTGCTTTATAGCCAGATTGCCATTCTCCCATGCGAAATACTCTCGCGGCACGGCATGTTCATCCGCCCCATTTGCTTCCCCCATCTCCTTGTAATTCAGCACTCCGAAATAGGACAGGGCATCAGGGTTTACTATGCTAATACTAAAGTCTCCCACCATACTTTTACTAAACAAGCCATCCATCTCAGATACATGCACTTCGGCAGCACCTTTGGGCATAGATATAAGCAGTTCGCTGTCGCTAACCAGATTTATTTCCAACATCAAACGGCCATTACTATACTCTGCTGCCATCAAGCATCCAGCCATAAGCAGCAGAGCAACTAGTATGTACCGCATATATAAGCTTATTGAACTACCGATCCGGCAGAACCACCACCATCCGGCAATATTGCCTTTATCTTGCCATCGCTATGCGCAGCCAGAATCATACCCTGTGAATTTATCCCCCGTATCTTACGAGGCTCAAGATTCACCAGCATGGTAACAGTTTTGCCCACCAGTTCTTCCGGCTTATAGCTCTGGGCAATTCCTGCCACCAATTCCCGCTGTTCGCTGCCAATATCTACCTTCAGCTTCAGAAGTTTATCGGTCTTGGGTACTATCTCAGCTTCCAGCACCTTTGCCAAACGAATGTCCATTTTCGCAAAATCATCGTATGATATGCTCTCTTTTATAGGAGCATATTCCACTGCAGGAGCAGCCTTGGAGCTTGCTTTCAGCAGCTCAAGTTGCTTTGCGATTTCCTCATCCTCCAGCTTACGGAATAGCGGCCTAATCTCACCCAGTTGAACCTCTGATTGCAATGTGCCATAGGCATCGGCAAAGGCAAAGCCACTAGATAGGTTCATCATCTCGCGCAGTCGCAGCATGTGCTTTGGGAGAATGGGATACATGGCAATAGACAGCTTTGCAAGGAGATTCATGCATACAGATAGAGTTTCATTAACCTTGGCTTTGTCTTCTTTAATCACGCTCCAGGGCTTGCGCTCATCGAAGTATTTGTTGCCCAAACGAGCAATGTCCATCACCAGCTTGGTGTTCTTTTTCACCTGATAGTCTTTGTATCCGGCTTCAATCTCACTTAGCAGCGCATCAGCTTCGCTTATCACTGCCTGGCTTTCGGCATCAAACTCACAGGGGCTTATCTTGCCATCAAAGTTCTTGACTGTAAAGGCGCAAACCCGGTTAGCCAGGTTCCCCAGAGTATTATTAAGGTCGGTATTCACCTTAAGCTGAAAGTCTTTAAAGCTAAAGTCCGAATCCTGTTTCTCGGGTGCATTAACCGCCAGATACCAGCGCAGATACTCTCCATCAAATTCTTTCACGAATTCATCCACCCAGATAGCCCAGTTTTTGCTGGTAGATATCTTTTCACCTTCCAGATTCATGAATTCATTGGCAGGGATGTCATGCGGCAAGCAATAGCACACATCCTGCCCCATTAGCATAGCCGGCCAGATAAGAGCATGGAAGATGATGTTATCCTTGCCGATAAAGTGAATAAGCTGCGTATCCGGGCTTAGCCAGTAATCTTTCCACATCTCTGGCTTGCCCTGGGCCTCTGCCCATTCAACCGTGGACGAGATATAGCCGATAGGCGCATCGAACCACACATACAGCACCTTGCCGTCTGCATCGGGCAACGGCACCGGCACACCCCAGGACAGGTCACGAGTTATGGAGCGTTCTATTAAGCCCTGCTCCAGCAGCCCCATCATGAAGTTCAGCACATTCTCTTTCCAATAGTCCTTTCCGCTTAGCCACACTTTCAGCCTGTCGCAAAAGCTATCCAGATGCAGGAACCAGTGCTTGGTCTCGCGGATTATTGGTGTGTTACCACATATCTTGCACACCGGTTCTTTCAGCGTGGTGGTGTCATATATTTGCCCACATTTATCGCATTGATCCCCACGCGCTCCACCGGCACCGCATTTTGGGCATGTCCCCTCTACATACCTATCCGGCAGATAGCGTTTGTCGTGTTCGCAATAAAACTGCAAAGTAACCTTGCTCTGTATATGCTCTTTGTTATAAAGCTGGGTAAAGAACTCCTGCGACAACTTATGATGCGGTGGACGGGCAGTGCCGGAGAAATTATCGAATTCAATCCCCACCCCGTCGAAGGCTTCTTTTATGGAATCGTGATAACGCTTCACCACCTCATGGGGAGTAACTCCTTCTTTGTCGGCAGATATGCTTATGGGAGTGCCATGCTCATCTGTTCCGCAGATATAGATTACGTCCTCACCCTTCAGGCGCAGATAGCGCACAAAGATATCAGCCGGCAGATATGCTCCGGCAACGTGACCCACATGCAGCTTGCCATTGGCATAGGGTAATGCACTTGTTACAATATATCTCATTTATTTATCCTCAGTAGTGTCGCACGCCGATGCGACAAGCACTATCATCATATTTATCTTAGCCATTCTTTGTAGGCGGAACGGCGTCCGCCACTACCTCTATAAAAGCTTTATGAAAGGCAAATACAGCTTCTTTCATCCAGTCATCGGGCATCAGTATTTCCACGCTTTTTTCTGTGTTTATACTGCGCAGCACCTTAAAGGGGGTGCAGATTTCCATACACTTGGCCAAAAAGGCAGGATCATAGCCCAGCCCCAGTCCGCTAAGGGTTACAAAGCAGAGATGATAGTCCTTCTTTATGCCGCCAATCTTGTTCTGCTCCAGCACATAATCCACCTCGGTTTCATACTTGCTTTCCACAAAAAGCTCCAGCACGTTGTTGTCTAAATGATACTTGAACACTTCCAAATGCCAGGTCTTTAGCAGCTCTTGCATAGGCTGGCTAAACACAATGCTGTAGCGCATCAGATCGCCTTTGTGGGCAATGGCTGTTACCACTCGTTCTTCCATTTTATCTTCCTTGTTTACTATAGGTTTGTCTGGCATCATTAGCGTTCCGTCGGCAAAGCTAAAGGATGACTTCACCTCCACCTGTACGCCGTATTTGCAGGCAAATTCCACCGCACGTGGATGTAGCACCTTAGAGCCGTTGTAATNNACACAGATTAAGCATAACATCGGCAGATACATTATTCAAAAGCTTAGGATTGCTAACAATGCGTGGGTCAGCAGTAAATACTCCATCCACATCGGTGTATATCTCGCATTTATCAGCATTCAGATAGCAAGCTAATGCCACGGCAGAGGTATCACTCCCTCCGCGCCCAAGAGTGGTTATCTCCTTAGCGGTGCTAACCCCCTGAAAGCCGGCAACTATCACCACTTTGCCTTTCGCAAGTTCCTCATGAATCCTGAAGGCATTCACCTTTAATATGCGTGCGTTACCATGCTTATCATCGGTCATAATCCCGCTTTGCGAGCCGGTGAACGATATACTGGGTATCCCTTCTTCCATTAATGCCAAAGACAATAGACTCATGCTAATCCGCTCGCCCGCCGTTAGCAGCATATCCAGCTCTCTGCGCGAAGGATGCTTTGATATGCCATAAGCCAGCCCGAAAAGCTCGTCTGTGGTCTTTGCCATGGCAGAAACCACTAATACAAGCCCGTCACCGGAGTGGTATTCTCCTGCCAGTTTGTGTGCGATATTGCGGATTAACTCTATGCTTCCAACCGAGGTTCCGCCGAATTTTTTCACTATTATAGCCATATTCGGCATTAACTGTTTAGCATAGGGCGTTTGTCAAGAGAAAAATGCGCCATAAGGTTTATTATTGTGCCCATAGTTATCCCAGCACACACCATCATCGTTACCAAAGAGACGTGATTCCAACCCTATAACCACACCATCACTTTTTCACTCTGTTACCTTGTCAGTTTTCCACACCAGCACACCCGCACCCCCTGTCGTTCCCGAG
>DIMZ01000177.1:0-4639 GCA_002425825.1 Cloacimonetes bacterium UBA5553
ACCATTATGTCGGGAATAAGCAAGCCTGTAATAGCCCCGGCAGATAGTTTGAAGCCAGCTCCCCATCCGGCACCGGAGGCAGCTAAGCCCATTGAAGCATCCGCCAAAACCAATGCTCCCGATCCTGTCACGCTTACCAATGCAAGAATGGTAAGCAAAGGTGACTATCTATTAGTGCAAAAGACTAAGCATCTCCTTCATCATTATCGGGATGGAAAGCTGTTGGCGAGCTATAATGTGGCATTGGGCAAAAACCCCGAAGACAAAAGCAAAGAAGGTGACAACGCCACTCCCGAAGGGCATTACGAAGTGAACTTCATAAGGGATTCTAAGAACTGGGAGCATGACTTCAAGGACGGCAAGGGTAGCATAAAGGGTGCATACGGTCCCTTCTTTATAGCTCTTTATACCGGCGCAAGGGGCTCGTTTTCCGGCAAAACCTGGCGCGGAATTGGCATTCAGGGCACCCATGATCCTGCCTCCATTGGAACAAATGCCTCTGAGGGTTGCATTAGACTGCATAACGAAGAGCTATTAAAACTAAAAGCTGAAATTGAGAACAAAGGGCACGTTCCTATAGACATAATTAAGTAAAACAAGGCTAGGCTATGAAAGCAATTTATCTGTTACTAATTCTATGTACCTTTATTTCCGCGCTGCTTGCACAGCCATCTGTGATAAGCGAAGCTAACGGCAGCATACGCATAGTTACCAGGTTTGGCGGCGACGCTTACTTAGATGGAGAGTTTTACCAAAGCCTGTTTGCCCAAAGCAACGTAGAATGGAATAACATCCCAGTGGGTGAGCATACTATAGAATTGCGCAATAGCAGAGGAGTATTTAGCTACAAACTAAGCGTTTTGGCGGGGCAGGAGACCATTATGGATTTTGACAATCCGTCTAAGCCGAAGCCCCAAGCCACGCAAGCAGTGAATCAAACTCCAGCAGTGCTACCCAAAACCAGCATGAAGCCCATTGTAAATCATGTGTCTTATGGAACGGGAAGGCTGGATATAAGCAGCTCCATGGCGGGTGATGCGTATCTGGGCGGGGTGCTATTGGGAAAGATTAACGCCCATAAGCAGGCAAGATTCAAAAAGCTTCCCGCAGGCGATTATAGCCTGGAATTCTTTTCCGCTAATTTTAGCTATCGCAAAGAGATAAGCATAGTTCATAAAGGCGTGGTAAGCATAAACATCTCAGATATAGACCTTGTAGCGAATCCGCATACGCTTGTTTACATTCCCGGTGGAACCTATTTTAGAGGCACGCAATTCATAAACCGCTTTGATAATGAACGCCCCCGACACCAGGTGAGCCTTGCTCCGCTGTTAATAGGTAAAACAGAGGTAAGCCAGGCACTCTGGCAGGAGATAATGGACTCCAATCCCTCTGTGCGCACCGACGCAAATCAGCCGGTAACCAATGTAACGTGGTATGAAGCTTTGGAATTTTGCAATTTGCTTAGCATAAAAGACGGACTAAGCCCTTGCTACATTATAAATAAGAACTTTCCCGATGCCAATAATATTAGCGATTTTGATTCACTACGTTATAGCGTTTCATGCAATTGGGCTGCGGATGGCTACCGCTTGCCTACGGAAGCAGAGTGGGAATATGCCGCCAAATGCGGTGATAGCTATAACAAACTTCTCTATGCAGGCAGCAGCAAGATTAATGAAGTAGCCTGGTATGCCGGTAATAGCGGAGAGCGTGCTCAGGTTTGCGCTCAGAAGAAACCCAATGCTTTTGGGCTTTATGATATGAGTGGCAACGTTTTTGAGTGGTGTTGGGACTACTGGGCAATGTATGGAAGAGAGGCTTTGGACAATCCGACCGGTGCAAAAAGCGGAGNNTTACCGTGTAATCCGCGGAGGTGGTTGGCAAAGTGACGCAGACCTCGGCGCCAGCACCTACCGTGGTGGTAATGCCGCCCATGCAAGTTCAAAGGATTTAGGCTTACGCATCGTGCGCAGTGCGCGGGCATATCATATAGGCAATCAGCAATAGGAGATAAAAATTGAATCAATACGTATTAGCAATAGTAGAATGGATTATTATGGCTGCCGCGCTGTATATTCTGTATCCGTATCTGGAGTTAAGAGGCTTGTTCGGCTTATTCCTTGCCTTTGTTGGATTCGAATTGCACCTGATATGGCATAGACGCGACAGAGAAACCAAGGCAGCACGCAGGAAACAGGAAGATAAGCAGAAATAAACATATACCCCCAAATTCCCATTCTTTCTGGAAATAAACTTTGTGGCAGGAGCAGTCTAAGCAGATATAATATAGCTATGAGGTAGTTATGTCTTGTATATTTTGCAGTTTGGATTGCGCGGTTTACATCGCCGAAAACAGCCATTTCATTGCTATTTGGGATAAGCATCCTGTTTCCAGGGGGCATGCGCTGATTATCTCCAAGCGCCACTTTGGTGATTACTTCGACATGAATAGCAGCGAAGCAATAGCGCTTCAGGAGATTAGCAAGCAAGTAAGGCAGATTATAAATGCTAAATACCAGCCCGAGGCCTTTAATCTGGCAATGAACTGCGGAGCTGCAGCGGGGCAAACTGTATTTCACTTTCATCTACACCTTATCCCACGCTATGCTAAAACCAAGTCTGGCATATTCGGGCGGGGACGGGAGAGCATATTTTAGGAGAGATTATGAAAACCTTAGTAATATTGCTTCTTATATTTAGCTGCGCATTTGCCTATGCCGAACATAAGACAGAATTTGGTGTGGAGGCGGTTTTTAAGCTGAAACCTGAGTATCGCAAACTGCTAAACATTGGTGATAACCGAACCGGTATAGCCGAATTGGACAGCAAACTTGAGATGTTAAAGGTTAGCAAAATTGAGCAGCGTTTCCTAAGCCCCAAGAATAGCAACCATGAGATTGCACTAATCTTTACGGTATATTCAGAAATGCCACCTCATGCAGTGGTGAATCTGCTAAATACCGATAAACACGTTCAGTATGCCGAAGTAATATATCCAGATGAGACTTTTGCGGCTCCAGATGACCCGCAATACTCCATGTCCGAATACCTGGCATATCTGGAAGCTGAGGCGGCATGGGATATACACAAGGGTGAACTGGGAGTAAATCCCGTAATTTTGGCAATAACCGACACGGGGGTTAAGTGGGATCATGTAGATTTGGCAGAAAACATTTGGAACAATCTGGGTGAAGATGCCAACGGCAATGGCTATACCATGTATTACAACGGCAGTGTATGGGTGATGGACAGCGGGGATATGAACGGAATTGACGACGATGGTAATGGCAAAATAGACGATTTGATTGGATGGGATTTTATGCTAAATGAGTTCGGTGATGAGGCTACTGACCCCTATGACTCAGGTGGTCACGGGACAGCCGTTTCGGGCATCATGGCTGCGCGCACCAATAATGGTGTGGGAACAAGCAGCCTGTCGTGGAATCTTATCCTTATGCCAATATCTTGTTCGCATGTATCGGGCTCTATATATAAGGGTTATCAGGGAATTGTGTATGCCGCAGAGAATGGTGCAGACGTAATAAACTGCAGTTGGGGAGGAACTTCCTTTTCCATGGCAAATCAAGAGGCGATTAATTATGCTTGGAGTTTGGGCAGCATTATTGTGGCTGCGGCTGGGAATTCTAATAATCAGGTTCCTGTGTATCCGGCAGCCTACCGTAACGTTTTAGCAACTGCCGCGTTGCAGAATTCCGGATTGAAATCCACAGCTTCCTGCTTTGGGGCATTTGTAGATTTTGGTGCAACCAATAGCGTAATTCGCACTACCGCGGTTAATGGTGGATACCTAACCGGAAATACGGGAGTGAACAACGCCACTTCTTATGCCAGCCCTGTTGCTGCTGCGCTTGTTGGCTTGGTAAAGTCTTATTATCCTGCGCTTAGCCCGGCAGAGATAGTGAGTAGAGTAAAGGGCAGTTGCGATGATATAGACTATCTGAATCCAAGCTATGTTGAGCTTTTGGGCGAGGGAAAACTGAATGCGCGCCGGGCTTTGGCAGACATAAACCCCTTGCCAGATAACGAAGCCAGGCTGCATTTGCAGGAGTTTTTGGGCGTGAACGACAGCAATGCCAATTCTGCTCTGGAACCGGGCGAGAGCTTTTCGCTAAACTTGCGGCTTAGGAACTATGGCTTTGCCGGCAACAATGCGGTGTTTACCCTTAGCACAGCCAGTTCTGCGGTTACGATTACCAGCAACACCGAATATGGCACTTTGCCGGAGGATGATTACTTTGATCTCACAGACGCGTTCAGCATCTATGTGCTGCCCGGGGCAAGCTCACAATATGTAAGCTTTACCCTTAATACCAGTGCCGACATAAGTGTGGCGGCGGGGGCAAGCCTTCAGTTCAGCTTGGTAATAAATGCCGGAGGAGTACTGGTATGGGAAGGAGTTAGCGGAGCAAGAAACCAAAGCGGAAGCTACATTAGAACCACCTTGCAGGGCTTTGGTTATACTTGTGTTTATGGCACCAGCTTTCCTCAGTCTTTTCTGGGATTTGAAGCTGTATTCCTTAGCTTCGGTGCACCCAATAGCCAAATTGCCCGCCTGAACACTCCCTATATGTACCGCGCAATTAGAGACTATTTACAAGCAGGGGGAAAGCTTTAC
>DIMZ01000177.1:4685-7090 GCA_002425825.1 Cloacimonetes bacterium UBA5553
GCTTCAAAGCGCAAGCGATGGTGCTACCAATGTGATTAACGGACTGGAGGGGGTAGCGGGTAGTCCTGCTGAAGGAATTAGCTTTAGCAGTTCGACACAGCCTGTTAATCTCTCTATAGATACCTTTGTGGCTATGCCTTCTGTGGCGAAAAACGCCTTTGTAGAAAGTGATTATGGCTGCGTAGCAGTTGCCAGCACGGGAAGTGCGGGGCAGCGCACTTTTGTCTTTAGCTATGCCCTGCGCGAACTTGTGGATGGCAGCTTCCCCAATACCCGCTCCAATCTGCTGCGTAAGATTATGGATTTCTTTGAGGGCAATAGCTTTATGGGGGCTTTAGATGTTCCGCAGCTTGTTATCAGCTGTGATGATAATCAGCTTACTGTTAGCTGGGATGCGGTTGCCAATGCAGACTATTACCTGCTATATGTCTCCGATAATCCCGATAATTGGGATGGAATAAGTCCCGTGATTGTTTATGACAACCAGTATCAATGCGAGAGTGAGGTAAAGCAGTTCTTCCGTGTGAAGGCATATGCAGATTAATAAAAAGGAGCCACAATGCGTGGCTCCGTAACAAATCAGGGAGATTGGTTCCAGCTTATTGGATGCTTATTTCCTGTTTGGGACTAGGTTCCTTTTTGGGGATGCTGAGGCGCAAAACACCATCTTCCATTTTTGCCGTGATCTTGCCGATATCGGCATTGTCGGGAAGCAGCAGATTGCGTCTGTAGCTACCGCTGTAACGTTCGCAGCGATACATGGTTCCCACATTCTCTTCTTTCTTTGTATTACAGGTTGCTTCAAGTAATAGCTGGTTTTCATGCACGCTTATCTTCACATCTTCTTTTTTGAATCCCGGCAGATTTGCCAGAATTTCAAACTCTTTGTCGTGTTCCATAATGTCCATAGCCATAGCCCGGAAATTGTCATCCGAAGCTTCGTCTTCGTACACACGGTTAAAGAAATCATCGAACAGGCTGAGCATGTTGCTCATAGGTCGGATTTCTGCATTTCTGCGATAAGGGACGAGTTTCATTTCAAACCTCCTTGCTTTTGATAACTCTACAGATATTATAATGCTCTGCGCCCGGAAGGCAAGAAAAAAATTAGCAGTCTTGTAATAAGACTGCTAACAAGGAGGATGGTGTCTGGTATTTATTTGGCTAATAGCATCTTGCGTGTTTCCGAGAAGTCACCGCTTATTAGTCTGTAGAGGTAAATGCCACTGCTTACCGGCTGTTTATACTCATCCAAGCCATCCCAAACCAAACTCATATGAGTGGTATTGGGAGTGCCTGAATATAGGTTTTTTACTACCTGCCCCTTGGTGTTATAGATAATCAGGCTTGCAGGGATATTGGTTTTACTAAGGCTGAAGCTAATAGTAGTGTGGGGGTTAAAGGGATTGGGATAGTTTGGCATCAGCTTGTTTGCCACAGGGGGAGCTTGCTCATCTTCTGCGCTAACTGAAGAGCCGGTAGAAAAGCGGCGAGAAGTGGAGAAATTACTGGTGCCAAAGTCGTTTATAGCTGCTACCCGCCAGTAATATGAAGTGTTTGCCAATAGCATAATGCCGCTAAAGCTGGTTTCCATTATTTGGTCATTATCGAATACTACATTCGAGTAATACTGGTCGCGAGCGATTTGCAATCTATAGCGCAATGCCAGGCTGGCGGCGTTCCATACTAACAGAGGATTCATTGGCTGGGCGGAAGCAAAGTTTGCCGGGCTTACCAATTGGGGAAGTGAGGGTACTTCGCTAACCACTCCGGTTATAAAGCTTTGAGTTTCGAAGAAGTGGCTTACCCCAATGTCTGCCACGCTGGCAACGCGCCAGAAATAAGTTGTGAAGGGATTAAGCCCAGATGTTTGATAGCTGGGGGTGGGGTGGTTGGTGATATCTCGAACTAAGATGTCAAAGTCCTCATCGAGAGCTAGTTGGAAGTGATAGCCAGTGGCTCCCAAAGCCGCTTGCCAGCTAAACTGCGGGTTGGTAGGTGCGCCCACTGCGCCATTGGCTGGTGCAATAGCCTGGGGTGCATCGAGAAATCCAAGCACGGTGAATGGCGTGAAACTGGTATCACTGTGGTTGTTGGTGAGCAGTGTGATGCGAACCAGGCAATTCTGCGAGTTGATAGAGGGCATATTGCTCCAGACATAGCTGCCATCATTGGGTGTACTGGAGGCTATCACTGTCCAGTCTTGACCCAGGTTTGAGCTAAACTCCAGCTTCACATTACCTGTAGTGCCCTTAGCTTTCCATTTAATCTCGCGGCTAAGTCCGAAGAGCCACATTTCTCCGCCTACGGGGGAGGTAAGCTGGATGTCGGAAATCTTTATGCTAAAAGATATGGTTTCGCCTGCTTCGCTAATGTCGTAAATGTTTAGTCCGCCGCTGGTATTA
>DIMZ01000177.1:7099-9229 GCA_002425825.1 Cloacimonetes bacterium UBA5553
CCTCAGGAAACCGCTGGGGACTGTGCTTTCATTTATTCGGGTTCTATTTGCCTGCGCGCTAAAGGCAGCCATGCTTAAAGCACCGTTGGTGGTAGTGTTATTAGCATTTGGGCGATAGATATATAGCTCATCGGGAGGGCCGGAGGCATTTCCGCTTTCACGAGTATCGAGTCGGTAAACCAGCAAGCCGGTTCCCGGCAGGTTATCGTCGTAATATACATCGGGGCGGCGATACTCCAGCACGTAAGACTCATTAGCCCGCCACGAGGCAACGCGCCAGATGTTATTTGTGGATGAAGAAGCCACAGGGCTAAGGGTATAGCGTCCCGATTGGGTTATCATGGGCGGATTGGGTATCCACTGACCATAGCGGTATTTCATCCAGGCACTCATGTGCTGGGGCGGGTTTTGATTGCCTGCCATTAGATCCCAGTTACCGATAGGCGTGATACTATTATCATAATAGCGATATAAATCCGGGGCACCGAGAGAATGGAACATTTCGTGAGACAGCACGCTTGCACCGGAATAGCCCATTGAGCCTTCCAGATTGAAATTAAAATCCCATACTCTGGCACCGTTAATCATGGCTTCCGCTCCATATAACACCCAGCGGTGAGGCCATAACAGCTCAGCCCATCCATCGGTCTGACCCTGAATAACAAAGCAGGTGTTGTCCACATAGCCGTCATTGTCGCCATCAACTACCAGGTCAGACGGTATCTGGCTGGCAACTGCTTGCACCGCACGCACCAAAAGCTGAAACTCTCTATTTGCCCTTTCCTCATCATCATCAGCCATATAGCCAATGGGATTTGATGAGCTGTAAACGCGGAAGTAATTTCGCGGCTGAATATCTTGATAAGACACCACTACCGAGCCATTGGGTGCAGGATAGAAAGTGGAATTTATGTTTAGCTGACCATAAGAAGCTGCCAAAAAGTAGTTCTTCATAGAATTGGCATAGTTCTGCGTGGCGTTGAACATATTTTCGTAATATCCAATGCTTTGGCTGAACTGCGGATCTCCGGCAAAACGAATGAAGATAACTATGTTATTAAAATCTCCGGAATGGGGAGAGCGGCTATTGCTGTAGTTCCGCATAGTGTTTTCATAGCGTGCATACTTGGCGGCAATGCGCTCCTGGCTAAGATTTATGCCTGGGCTGATGTTAGCCCGGGTAGGTGAGTCTTTGCCTACTACCATATCGGTGGGTGCTACTCCCTCACCATCCTGACGGGCATATACATACCATCCGCCGTCATTTCTCATGATGGTGTAGTTATTGGCATCATGTAGCCAATTGTGAAACTCGTCGCCGGAGGCAAAGATGTTTACACTCGAACCATCGGGTTGCTCAAAGCTTACGGGTAGCATTGTATGCGGCGCTGCACTTAGCAGGGCGCATAACAATAGGGAAAAAGCGAGTAGAAATCTGAACTTCATCGTTCCTCATTTATCACATTTATGTTTACAATCACATTCAAACACCTGCATCTGCGGCTGAACCAACAGCCTGCGGGCAAAGAAAAATAGCTCTGTATCGATGGAAAAACCACCGAAAGTACTAATCAAATCCTGCGGAATATAGAGGCANNGCTCGCCTTCCTGATGCACAATATCTGTGCTTTCAGGCTCTTCGAAAACTATGCAGAACTCAGCCCCGCGGCAAGTTTTTGCCACCATTACCATACGTGGCTTTCTGTTTCTATAGCTATAGAAGCTCTGTTTGCGCATTAGATAGCTACTTGCAGAGCCGCTAACCGATATATTCATATACTAATATCACCTCATATGGATAGTATATTCAAGTTACGTTCCATAAACTATCTTTTTTTCGCAAGTGAGTACCATCTCTATAAATATGATAATGCCCCACCCCACTCCAGCACCCCAGCACTTATAGCTCTATATAACATATAAATGAGCATTGCAATTACCATAACATCTTGAGATTTTATCCAAGGTATTAGCGAGAGAATAATTCTTTACTGCATTCTTACTAATACACTACCCATCACAGGATATAAGTATTGTGTCATTGATGTTTAGTTTATTATGCCACATGCGTATAGGGTGATAATCCGGTTTTGCCCCCTAAACGACATATAGAATATGCAACTATCTCTG
>DIMZ01000213.1:0-8500 GCA_002425825.1 Cloacimonetes bacterium UBA5553
TTCAAAAACAAAAGGTGCAGAATTACTTTCCTGCACCAAAGTCAGGGATTATCTTCATTTAGAGATTATGCTTTGCGGTGTGCAAACCACCAGTCATAGCCATCCATTTCGCCGTTTTTGATTTTGGCTTTTCGTTCATTGGCGGTTTTAACGTCCTTGGCGGGTGGAATAATTATTCTATCGCCGATCAGCTCGTTATTCGGCCAGTTGGCAGGCATAGCACAAGCATTCTTGTCGCTGAATTGCATGCCTTCTACAGCCCGAAGTATTTCTTGCATATTACGGCCAAGCTCTTGTGGATAGTAGAATATAATGCGGATGATGCCTTTGTCATCCACGATGAATACCGCGCGCACGGTGTTTGTGCCTTTTCCCGGATGAACCAATCCCATGCGGTCGGCAACTGCGCCTGTATCGGCGATGATGGGGAATTCTATCTCCACGCCTATGTTATCCTTTATCCATTCTTCCCATTTGATGTGGGCAAATACCTGATCCACACTAAGCCCAATAAGCTCGGTGTTCAGTGCACGGAATTTTGGGTACAGATTTTGGAAAGCGTCAAATTCTGTGGTACAAACCGGGGTGAAATCGGCGGGATGGCTGAATAGGACAAACCATTTGCCGGCCATAGCATCCGGTAAGACCATTTCTCCGCGGGTGGTTACTACCTTCATTTCGGGAAAGCGATCGCCTAATAGGGGCATTGAGGGTTTTTCGGTGATGTTGTTCATCTTTTATCTCCTTTTTTTTATTTTCTATCACAGATAGTATAGTCAGAAAGTGGAATAATTCAAAAGCGGTTTGTGGATGCAAGATTATCGGATATCTTTTGGGTATGGATAAAAACAGCGAAGTATCTCTTATAAGCATCGGCTGCAAGGTGAAAGATGGCACATTTACACAGCTATACTCCCGTCACGATGAAGTTCTGAACTTTTGCGCTGATAGCTTATTAATTTCTGTATGCGTCGCTTGGATATGCCCCGGTCCTTATAGGATTATTCTAAACTGTGCTCAGCTTAGTCATATAAAGAGTATTGAAGTAGATAACGGCACTCTTAGGATTAATGGGCAATATCAGATACATTATTCAACTGATATGGCACTTAGATGTGGCTATCGAGCACCACTGATAGTAAAAGATGAGCTTTGGGGGAGGCTTGAGCAAAGCTTTGAATACTATGTTAAACACGCTCATCAGGACAGCATATTTTCCTTAATAAATAGTGATAGCAGTGGCGAAATAAGCTTCGATTTGGCACTTAAGACCTGCTTCGTAGAGGGAATGAAACACCTGCGCCAAGGGAGTTATTCGATGGCTGTAGGATGCTTTCGGCATAGAGGAATAGGGTTTTGCCCTGCGGGAGATGATTTTCTGATAGGTTTTGTGCTCGGTACGAAGTGGCTTGAGCTTGTCCAAAAAAAAGAGTTGGNNATCTGATGTGAACAATGCTTTGATACGAACTTTTATACGCCAGGCAGCAGAGCTGGATTTAGACGCAGATTGGGCTGATTGGCTGGAAGCTTTGGCAAACATAGATATGCCATTGTTGCCGTCTCTGGATGCCTTGATGAAGCATGGCGCAAGCTCGGGGGCTGATCAATTGAGCGGATTCTTTGCCGCTTGTGAGGTAATTGGCAACATCAAAGCGATACGAATATGAACAGGTAAGAAAGGAAGAGATATGATAACAAAAGCATTAACGATAAATAGCTTATATTTGGACTCTGTAAAAATGATGCTAATATCCAAAGAGCTGAGGAAGGCAAATGGCGTTATTGATGCAGTGGCGATAATGGCTACAAAAGAAAATAAAGAAATATTGGCTGCTACTGGTATGCTGGTGAGCGAAATTGCCAGCGCTAAAGAAAGCGAAATTGTAGTAGTAGTTAAGGCGATAGATAATGAACACGCAGATTTGGCATTAGGCCATGCGAATAAACTGCTGCTTGCCCCTTCCCAAAGAGATGATAGCTCAGAAAAGCTTCCCCAATGCGTAGATGAAGCAGTTAAAGTGATGAAGGGTGCTAATCTCTGCCTTATCTCTGTGGCGGGTAAGTATGCATCAGGAGAAGCGGATAAGGCACTGGATGCCGGGCTGCACGTTATGCTGTTTTCGGATAATGTAAGCATCGATGAAGAGCTGAGATTAAAGCGCAAAGCACTTGAAAAGGGTTTGCTGATGATGGGGCCGGATTGCGGAACAGCCGTTATAAATGGAGTTCCACTTGCTTTTGCCAATGAAATTGCTACTGGTGATATTGGTATTGTTTCGGCTTCTGGAACCGGATTGCAAGAGGTTATAGCAGGCTTGTCGCATCGTGGGAGAGGAATTTCTCAAGCCTTTGGCACCGGAGGCAGAGACGGTAAGAAAGAGATTGGCGGACTGATGCTTTGCGCATGTATGAAGTATTTAGTTGATGATCCCCACACCAAAGTAATAGTGCTGATAGCTAAAACACCCGATAAAGAGGTGCAGGACAAGCTTGTGGAACTTATTAAGCAAACGCCAAAGTGGGTGGTAGTAAACTTCTTGAAAGACATATCCCTGCCTGAGATTAAGAATCTACGCTATTGTAACTCCTTGGATGAAACTGCTCAGGTGGCGTGCGAACTGCTGGGTGATGGTAAGCAGGCGGAATCCAAGATGTTATGTTCCGAAAGTTATCCGATTAAGCCAGTTAAAGGAAGAAGGTATATCAGGGGCTTGTATAGTGGGGGTACGCTGTGCTTTGAGGCTTTGCAGGTATATGCTCGGAAGTTTGGTAAGTGTCCTGCCAGTAATATTGCGTCGGAAGAAGAATACAAAATGCGGGATGTTTGGCACAGTGAAGGGGATTGCTTTATAGATATGGGTGCCGATGATTTCACCGTTGGCAGGCCGCATCCAATGATAGACTATAGTTTGCGCTTGAAGAAAATTGCCGATGAAAGTGCAGATAATGAGGTGGCAGTTATTATGCTTGATGTGGTGCTTGGTTATGGTGCTCATCCCGATCCTGCGAGTGAGTTGGTGCCGGTGATTAGAGCATTACCCAAAGATTTGGCAGTAGTATGCCACGTTTTGGGCACAGAGGATGATCCACAAATTATGGCAGAACAGGTGAACAAACTAATAGCAGGTGGTGCAAGGGTATTTACATCTCATATAAGGGCTGTTAATCATGCTTTATCCATTGTAGAAGCGGGGAGGAGATAAGATGGTGACACTAAAGTTGAAATCCGAGGCTTTGAGGATCATTAATGTTGGCTTGGAGGCTTTTGCATCTGACCTAGCATCCAAAGATAGAGCTGTAGTAAATGTAGATTGGAGACCTCCACTGGATGTGAACCCCATTGCTGTAAATAAGATATCTAGTGCTTATGAAGCCGTAATTGCCAAAGCGAATGCTGAAGCACTAAAGATAATAAACCAGGGTAAGCCAGTGTTGATTGGTATGGGTATCGCCTTGCATACTATACCCGGAATGCATAAAGACCTTATCTTGCATGCTGGGCCGCCAATTACCTGGGACAAGATGTGTGGGCCAATGCGGGGAGCAGTTATTGGCGCGCTAATGTATGAGAACCGGGCAGAGACTCCAGAAGAAGCTGAGTATTTGGCTGCTTCAGGTATTATAAAATACCAGCCTTGCCACGAGCTTGGCGCAGTAGGTCCCATGGCGGGAATAATAAGTTCCTCGATGCCCGTATTTATAATAAAGAATGATACTTATGGCAATCTATCTTATGCCACACAGAATGAAGGCTTAGGTAAGGTACTACGATATGGTGCATTTAGCCCGGAAGTGTTGGAACGCTTGAGATGGATGGACAGGGTTCTATACCCCGTGTTAAACCGTGCAATAAAGCATTTGGGACAGATAGATTTACAGAGCTTGATTGCCCAGGCATTACACATGGGTGATGAAGTGCACAATCGTAACCGTGCTGGCACGTCGCTTCTTATCAGGCAACTTGCTCCAGCCTTGCTAAAGACTATGGAGAGTGTTGAGGATACCACTGCGGTTTTAAACTTTATAAATGGTAATGATCACTTCTTCTTAAATCTCTCTATGCCCGCTTGTAAGTGTGTTCTGGATGCAGCACGCAATATACCCAATAGCAGCATTGCTGTAGTAATGGCAAGAAATGGAACTGAGTTTGGCATTCAACTAAGCGGAACTGGTGATAAGTGGTACACTGGTGCTGCCTTGGTACCTGATGCCTTGTATTTTCCTGGTTACAGCAAAGATGATGCTAATCCGGATATTGGCGATAGTGCTATTACTGAAACCGGTGGATTGGGCGGTTTTGCCATTGCTGCTGCACCGGCAATTGTGCAGTTTGTTGGCGGGAATGCTGCTGATGCGTTATCTTATACAAGGTCGATGTATAGTATTTGCTTTGGCGAAAGCCAAAAGTATCAGATTCCAGCTTTAGACTTTAGAGGCACTCCCCTTGGGATAGACGTGGTTAAGGTGATAATAAACAACATGGTTCCCATAATCGACACCGGAGTTGCTCACAGGAATCCGGGAATTGGTCAAGTGGGAGCGGGAGTGGTTAAGGCACCGTCTGAGCCTTTTGTAAAAGCCTTTGAAGCGTTGGCAGACATGCTTCAAAGTAATTGATAATAAACAAAGAGTAAACGAGATAAGGGAGTCCAAAATGGATAACAACAGCTTTTTAAGCTTTATGCAAAACCTAAAGATGTATGATTTAACGCAACGTCTAAGCATTCATACTCCTCCGTGGCCAAGCTATATGCCCCTGGGGATTCAGTATTTTAAACGCATAGCCGGTGCTCATATGGGACAAGGCGCAAATGGCCAGATTATCACTACCAGTAACCACGTTGGCACACATATAGATGGTGAGATTCATTTTCATGCAAGCGGACGCACTATTGGTGATGTTCCCATGCATGAATGGGTTGGCCCCGGTGTGGTTGTAGATATCTCCGACAGCGTANNCCTATATAGCCCCGAGCTGCTAATGAGCAAGGCTGAGATAAAGAAGGGTGATATCCTAATAATCAACACCGGATATCATAAGTATGCCTGGGATCAGCCCGGCAGCGATGAGCTTCGCTACTTCGTAAAGCATCCGGGTCCTGACCCCAGCTTTCACAAATGGGCACTTGAGATGGAGATAAAGTGGATTGGGGTTGATTGCGGCTCTGCGGATCATCCCATGAACACTATTATTAGAAACTGGCATCCCAAGGACTTTGTAAAAGCCGAAGCTAAACTGAAAGAGAAGTATGGCAAAGCATGGGATGAGATGTATCCTCCCGATGATTATTACCAGGTGATGCACCTTAAGCTATTCCCCAAAAAGCTGGTACATGCAGAAAACCTGGGCGGAGAAATTGACCAACTCTCAAATAAAAGAGCTTGGATAGGCTTGTTCCCATTAAGAGGCATCGAGCTTGAATCATCTATGTGTAGGATTATAGCCTTTGAACCTTAATATACAATAGCACACCCTGGAGGTGGAAATATGGCAATTGCCCACGAATTTGGCTACGAAAGGCCACAGAGCATGCATGCTGCAATGACGATGAAAGATAGCTTCAGGGCTAAGGCATATGTTTATGCTGGTGGAACAGACCTGGTGGTGAACATTAAAGAAGGAATGGTAAAACCAGATANNAGCTGTTAATAGACATAAAAGACATTCCCGAACTGCATAAACTATGCTTGGATAACGGTACCTTATATATCGGAGCATCAGTTACCTTTACAGAATTGATAGACACCGACTTTGTTAGACAAGCATGTCCAATGCTACATGATGCCTGTAAAACGGTTGCTTCATCCGGAGTTAGATCGCGTGCTACTCTTATCGGTAATATTTGCTCTGCTGTTCCGTCGCTGGACTCAGCTACTCCTCTTATGTGCTACGATGCGGTAGTTCATTGCGGAAGTATAGGCGGAGTGCGAAATATACCTATAAGTCAATGGTTTCTGGCACCCAGAAAAACAGCGATTAGAGACAATGAGATTGTAACGGGAATTAGCCTTGATATCCCCAAAGAAGAAAGCACCAGTGTTTATCTGAAACTCGGAAGATATGGGGGAGAGGACTTGGCTCAAGCAGGCTGGGGGATATGGATGAATAAGGACAGGCAATATCGCGTAGCTCATTGCGCCCTTGCTCCAACACCTGCACGAGCAGCGAGGATAGAGGCGATATTATGCGGCAAACAGCTAACGGATGAGCTTATAGAAGAAGCGGCTGCCCTTGTTCCCCTGGAGATAAGCCCTATATCGGATATACGTTCTGGCAAAGAATACCGTATCCATGTAAGCGGAGTGATGCTTAAACGAGGCTTGAAAGCGGCTCTGGACAGGCTTAATGGTAAAGAAGTGGAGCCAGCAAAGCTGTTGGGAGGTATATCATGAAAGAGATAAGTTTTACCTTAAACAATGAAATCCGCAGCGTTTGCGTGGAACCCAATGAAGTTCTATTGGACGTGCTTCGAGATAAACTGGGGGTAAAAAGCCCCAAGTGTGGTTGCGAGCGCGGAGATTGTGGATCTTGCACAGTTCTATTGGATGGAAAAGCAGTTCGTAGCTGTCTGGTGCTTGCCATAGAGGTTGAAGATCATAGCATTGTTACCGTTGAAGGTATATCGGCAGACAAGCTTAGTGCCTTACAAGAGGCATTTATTGAGTTCAACTCGTTCCAATGCGGCTATTGTGCTCCAGGCATCATCTTGGCGGTAACAAAGCTGTTATTACAACACCCGCACCCAACTCTGGAGCAGATAAAAGAATCAATCGCCGGTAATCTATGCCGGTGCACCGGCTATACTCCCATCTTTGATGCCATAATGGCATTAACCAAGGTAGAACACGTCCCTTCGCAAGATGGGAAGCCTAAGCTACCAGAGGAGGAACAGAAATGAAGGAATTCACATACATTGGCAAAGACGTAACCAGAATTGATGGCAGGGAAAAGATAAGTGGTGCCGCTATCTATGGCGACGATATAGATTTTGGCGCAAACCTATTGTACGCCGAACTTGTTTCCAGCACGCAAGCCCATGCTATTATAAAAAGCATAGACATCAGCGAAGCCATGAATGTTAAGGGTGTGTACAAGATTTTCACCGGCAAAGACTTTCCTTATAAGTTTGGACTTTACATGAAAGACCGCTTTATGTTTGCGCAAGATAAAGTGCGCTTTGTTGGCGAACAAATTGCTGCCGTTGTAGCTCGCAATCCCGGAGCTGCAAAGCGTGCCGCTGAACTGGTGAAGGTGGATTATGAGCCTCTTCCTGCGGTTTTGGATCAAATGCAAGCAATTGCCGATGATGCCACTTTGCTGCATCCGGATTTGGAGAATTATCCCCATGTGCCATGGTTTTTCCCCAAACCTGGCACCAATGTAGCTCATTGGCGTAAAACCCGTAAAGGCGATCTTGAAGGTGGATTCAAAGATGCAGACTTCATCCTGGAAGATACTTACACGGTTCCTCGCTACGCGCATTGCGCTATAGAGACACATGTAGCAATAGGCAAGTTTGACTATTCTGGCAGATTAACTGTGTGGAGCAGTTCCCAATCTCCTCACACCCAAAGGCACCTGTTTGCCGAAGCTTTGGGGCTTGGGCACAAAGACGTAAGGGTTATTGCTCCACATGTTGGCGGTGGATTTGGCGGAAAAGCAGGTGTAACCATGGAGATTATTCCTGCAGCTCTGGCAACTAAGCTAAAGGGTTATGCCGTAAAGCTTCGCTATAGTCGTGAGCAGGAATTTATAAACACCTATCAACGCCTGGGCGTTGTAGCAAAAATAAAGATGGGCGTTAGCAAAGCCGGAAAGATTACTGCTCTTGACCACAAGATTTATTGGGATGCGGGAGCTTATGTGGAGTACGGAGCAAACGTAGTGAATGCCGTAGGATTATCGGCTATTGGGCCTTATAAAATTGATAATGTATCAATTGACTCAGTGTGTATTTATACCAATCTTCCCCCCGGTGGTGCGTATCGCGGATTTGGCTATTCCGAAATGCTTTTTGGTTTAGAAAGCCATGTTACCCGCGTTGCCAATGAAATGGGAATTGACCAGATTGAGTTCCGACGCATGAACGCTATAAAAGTGGGCGATACTACTGCCTATGGTGCAAAGATGAATCCCAATGGGCTTTTGGAGTGTATAGACAAGGTTACTAAGGCGATAGATTGGGATAATAAGCCTGTATCAGATAACCCCAATACAGTTATTGGCAAAGGCTTTTCCTTATTCTGGAAAGCTCCTGCTATGCCGCCCAATGCTTCCTCTTCTGCATTTCTGAAGTTCAATGAAGATGCCAGCATTAATCTCATAATCTCCGGTATGGATATCGGACAGGGTTATCAAACCGTTATGGCGCAGATAGCTGCGGAAATACTTAGCGTTCCTCCCTCCAAGATTAGAGTGGAGACTCCCGACACCGACCGTAATCCTTATGAATGGCAAACTGTTGCCAGCCATATTACCTGGAGCAGTGGTAACGCGGTT
>DIMZ01000213.1:8510-8663 GCA_002425825.1 Cloacimonetes bacterium UBA5553
CAACAGAGATCAGATACTAGGCTTGGTGCAACGGGTGTACAATCTCCCTTTGGAAGAGCTATATCTTTCCGATGAAGCAGTGAAATGCACTCAAGACCCCAGATTTATACTACCGCTAAAAGACTTTGTGGTTGATGGCATTATGACCAAAGA
>DIMZ01000213.1:8690-9429 GCA_002425825.1 Cloacimonetes bacterium UBA5553
GGAGTTTTCCAGCACCAATGGCGATCCGGAAACCAGTCAGGGTGGACATCCCAATGTGCATTACACGGTTGGTGCAGCCGCTTTGACCTTGGAGATAGACAAGGAAACAGGTAAGATGAAGGTGCTTAAAACTGCTTTGGCAATTGATGCCGGAAAAGCTCTAAACCCCGATCTTGTTCGTGGACAGATTACTGGTGGCTTGCTGCAAGGCCTGGCTACCGTGCTTTACGAAGACATGCGCTACGATGCCAAAGGCAAGCTGTTGAACCCGAATTTCACAGACTACAAGATTCCTACCGCTATGGATGTGCCGGATGAGATTATCCCCATAATTGTAGAGGTGCCACATCCTGATGGTCCATTTGGTGCTCGCGGAATTGGCGAACATACCATGCTTCCCGCTGCCCCAATGATAGCCAACGCAGTGGAAGATGCATTGGGCATAAGGATTAAATCCATGCCGGTAACAGCCGAAAAGGTTGCGATGACCTATCTTGAAGCCAAGAAAAGCTAAGCTATGAACTGCGCTATTTGTGATAGACTTGCCAATGCTAATTCTGACCCTGCTCTGGTGCACGAATTTGCCAATTCGTACCTACTGCTTGGTAACCATCAATACTATAAGGGCTATTGCCTGTTGCTGTTCAAAGAGCATGTTAGAGAACTGCACGAATTAGACGAAGCTACTCAGATTGCTTTACATATGGAACTTATGCAGGCTACCAGGGCTATCGCACTA
>DIMZ01000213.1:9464-14249 GCA_002425825.1 Cloacimonetes bacterium UBA5553
TTAATCATGCTTGCCTGGGGAATCAAGACGAGCATATACATTGGCACATAATACCACGCTATCTATCTGATCCAGATCACAAACAGCATCCCTGGCTGCACTCTGCCGAGTTTTGCAAGCATATTGGTGATGAAGCAGATAGAATAGCTGCAATAACCCTTATTAGAATGAATCTGTAACTATCATGTAACCAGATAATCAGCCTACAAGAGCTACATAAGGATATATTATGACTAAACCTTTAGACGGGATAAAAGTGCTGGACTTGACCAGAGTTCTGGCAGGGCCATATTGCACTATGATGTTAAGCGACCTAGGTGCTGAAGTAATAAAAGTGGAAATCCCCGTAACCGGTGATGATTCGCGTGCTTTCGGTCCCTTTCTGCATAATAGATCACTATACTTTCTAAGCATAAACCGTGCTAAGAAAAGCGTGTCTTTGAATCTGAAAAGCCCAAAGGGGAAAGAGATACTGCTAGACTTAGTGGCAAAGTGCGACATCTTGGTAGAGAACTATCGTCCCGGAACCATGGAGAAACTGGGCTTGGGTTATGAAACCTTAAAAGCAGTTAATCCCCGGCTGATATATGCTGCCTCTACCGGATTTGGGCACACAGGCCCGGATTCATTGAAGCCTGCTTACGACATCCTTGCTCAAGCACGGGGTGGAATTATGAGCATTACCGGGTATCCCGATATTCCTCCCACCAGAGTTGGTATGTCATTAGGGGATATCACTGCTTCTCTGTTTACCGCAATTGGCATAAATGCGGCATTATACCAGCGTGAAAGAACTGGAAAGGGACAAAAGATAGACGTTTCGATGCTGGATTCTCAAGTAGCAATTCTGGAAAACGCGCTGGTGCGCTATCAATCCGATGGCGTATCCCCGTTGCCAATTGGAAACAGACATCCTACCATTGCGCCATTTCAGGCATATAAAGCCAGTGATAAGTATTTTGTGATAGCTGTGGGTAACGACAATCTATGGAAAGCCTTTTGTGAGGCGATAGAAAACCCCCAATTGTATGCTGACCTTAGCTTTAGTACCAATAGACTGCGAACGGAAAACATTGGGCCGCTAAACAGCATCTTAGAACCTGCATTTGCCAGCAAGACGGCAGCAGAATGGCTTACTATAATGGAAAAAGCCGGCATCCCCTGTGCCCCAATAAACGACATTGAAGCTGTGATGCAAGATCCGCAAGTGCTATATCGCAACATGATTGTTGAAGTGCAGGACGATATGGCGGGAACGGTTAAGATAGCAGGTAATCCAATAAAAATGACGAATGTGCCTGAAAGCAGTATCCGTGATAAAGTGCCGGAGATAGGCGAGCATAACAGCGAAATCTATTGCGGGTGGCTTGGATATAGTGAAAGTGATTTGGCAGAGTTAAAAGTGCAAGGAGTAATCTAAACACCCGTAGGTCGCACTCTTATTCCTTGCTTATATTGCAGTAAAATTACAGATGAATTACGCATCTCATCCGTATTTCATGCGTAATTCATAAGTATTTCGTTCAAGGAAGAAGGATGAAACATGGAGAATAAATTCATTGGTCTTAGGGCAAGTGAACTATGTAACAGTTTGAAGAATAATACAATCAAATTGGATGAGTACATAGAAGAAACATTAGCAGTAATAGCAGCAAAGGACTACGACATTTGTGCCATGCTACCGGAGCCAAACAGAAAAGAAAGGTTATTTTCTGAGGCACGAAAACTGCAAGCGCTATATCCCGAACCAAGTATGCGTCCTCCTTTATATGGCTTATTGGTAGGAGTGAAGGACTTGTTCAACGTAGATGGTTTACCCACTCAAGCAGGTTCAAAACTACCGGCAGAAGAGTTTGTAGGCTGTGAAGCAGAAGCTGTATCAAAACTTAAGGCATTGGGTGCTATCGTATTGGGTAAAACCGTTACTACCGAATTTGCCTACTTCAGTCCCGGAGCAACTCGAAATCCATTGAACTTAGGACACACGCCTGGTGGCTCATCAAGCGGTTCTGCAGCAGCAGTAGCCGCGGGGTATTGCCATGTTGCTTTAGGGACACAGACCATTGCGTCCATCATTCGTCCAGCTTCTTACTGCGGTATTTTCGGCTTCAAACCAAGCTGGGGAAAGGTGTCAACCGAGGGAGTGTTTCCCTTTTCGCAAAGTGCCGATCATGTGGGGATAATATGCAAGTATTACAAGGACATGGAGTTTTTTGCCAGGCATCTTCTGGAACAGCCTGCCACAAGTAGCACAGATACTATGAAGTGCTTTGGAATTGCAACTGGTACATATATAAAGCAAGCAGATAAATCGGTTTTAACGAACTTCAACATCGCTATTACAGCTCTTAAGAACAAAGGCACAATAGTAAAAGAGCTGGATGTTTTTGGGGATATAGATAAGATAAACGATAGCCATCGTAGACTTATCGCCGCTGAGTTTGCCTCTAATCACAAGAATCTATACTCACAATTCTCACACCTCTACAGCAAAGCCTCAAATGAACTTATAGAATTGGGTATGGGTGTCTCTGCGGAAGAGATAAAACAATGCCAGAAAGAGCAATCAATGTTGCGCAAGCAAATCTCCAGTATGATGCTATCCGAAGGAATAGATGCCTGGATAAGCCCATCAACCACAAGCACGGCACCATTGGGTTTGGGTTCTACCGGTTCTCCATTAATGAGCCTGCCCTGGACAAATGCTGGCTTGCCGGCTATTACTGTTCCTAATAGCTTAGATGACAATGGCTTGGCTTTTGGGTTGCAGATTGTAGGCAAGTTTGAGGACGATATGGCGTTACTATCTACAGATATGGATAGCCTTTTTTGCTGATAATCAAAGCAATATACTTTGAGGTAAGCAGAATAATATGTTAGTTTTGGAATAATACTTGCATTATGTTTGGTCAAATATTTCTAGGTGGAGTTATATGAAGAACTTGTTGCTCATATTGATTGCTGTTTTGTTACTTATGTTTCTGAATGCCTGTGCGGTAATGGACATTAATTCTATGGATACCGCTGTACCGCTCAAGCCAGGTAAAATTGAGCTCAGCACTTATAACGGTGTTGGTTTGGACCTTAGTTCTGCTGTGGTTATCGATGAAGTTGGCTTGGGTGGTTTTGCTTCACATGATTCAGACAAAGATGCCATTGCATTCTCATTAGCCGGAGTTAAAGTGAATGTAGGTATTCTGCCTAAAGTTGAGTTTTCCGGAAGAGTTTACACAGGCGGAACGGGTGAAGGCATATCCTTATGGGGCTATTCCAATACTCAGAGTACTACTGGCTATAAAGCTGGATTAAAGGTTCTTTGTAAACAAGACAAAAATTACTATCTTTCGTTGTTACCTTCGGTGAATGTTGTAAAAGGTGAATCGCATGAACGTAGACCTGATCAAGCAGAAATCTATGGTAGCTATGATGCCTATGGGCTTGAGCTTCAGTTATTAGGTTCGGTAGCCCCAGTAAAGTATGTTACAGTTAGCGGGGTATGTAAGTTTAATCGCAATTACTATTCTGAGATTTACAATGGAAAATCGTATGGAACCTATGCAATAAACCATTGGGGGGTAAAGGCAAATCTTAAGCTTATGCTTGAAGTACCATTCATAATTGTAGAGATTGGTAACGAGTTTGTACCTGTAATTCATGGTAATAATACAAACCTAACCAGCTTTGCTTTTGGTATTGGAATGCGGATTTAGCCAAGCTCTAAGTAAGCTATTACATTACTCATAAAGCCTGTCGTTTATGCGCAGGCTTTTTACATAGATAATCTCGCATGCACCATTGCCGGTGTCTTTTCTGCTTATGCTGCTATTCCAATAGCCGAAGTTATTATTCTTGTCTTGAGACATCACGTTCACCAGATAGCCATCAATAATCACCAAATCATCCTTCCGAGCTATTGCTAAAGCTTTGCGTACTTTATCATTGGAAGGAATGAGGTGGTTGTTAGACATGTGGGTGGCTATATAAGGTAAATCGACCATCTCAGGTTTCTTGGCTCGAAACAGACAGAATCTTACTATCTGGTCGAATTCTATATAGGGTAAATAGTCTGGCACCCTACCCCAAATTAGGGCATAATCATAGGGGGATAGCTTGCTCATAAATCCCTTCCGATATCTTCTGGTGCTAACAACCATGGCGCTAATGGTATATTCGGCAAGCGGTACAAATGTATGCTTATAGCCACCAAGGGTGATTGGGGGAACAATGTCTTCCGTTCGCTCCGACTGAATTGGATCTTTACTTATGTCTATCGTAGCATTATCTATAGTTTGGTAACTTGGAGCAGTAATAGTGTTGAATACTAAAAGAATAGTTANNTTCAAGAATAGTTGCAAGTACCATTATTAAACAGACAAGTAAGACTAGCTTGTTTACCAAGTGAACCTCATATAATTAGTTTAATACTAATGGGTGAGGATTGCGAATAAAGTCAACTGAAATCTACTATACTGAGTTGTCTGGCGCTGTGATATGAGCAATATTGGAATCCGGCAAACCCATATTTACGGGTATTATGGTCATTGGTATAGCGACTATAAAGCCCATCTATGGCGTTTTGCAAAACTTTTTTGCTAATCTGCACTAAGCTGAACAATAGAATGTTACCTGCTTTGCTTGTCATGCCCAACGGAATAAACGCTAAAAATTGTATTGACAAAAAAACGGCCATAGATTTTGGTGACGAAACGTGATCGCGACAATGCAGTTTTTGAATGAGCGGTTACTTGAGATCTTTAATTAGCTTTATAGAGTGTGAATGTGAGA
>DIMZ01000066.1 GCA_002425825.1 Cloacimonetes bacterium UBA5553
TATGGCTCAGAGGCAAAGAATATTGACATCTTCTCCGTTGTATTCAGCGGTAACGGCTATGGAATTGAAAGCCGGGGTGAGAACTGGGACATTTATGCTAGCAGCTTTAACAATCAATACCAGGGCGTTTTCGGCCAGTCTATTACAGGCATCAGGGTGGAAAACGGCAGCTTTGCCAATGCGCGCAATCTTAGCCTGAATATTAGCTCTGCTCTAAACGCTAGTATCCTGCAAAACCGCATTACAGGCAGCAAATCCGGCATAAGCTTAAGCACTTATGGCAGCACTGACACGAGAAGCATAATTGCCAATAACACCGTTGATGTGCAAGGTAGCTCTGCGGTAGGAATTAGCTTTGCAGGTAATAAGATAAACGTGCTTAATAACTCCGTTCAGGCTGGGGGAGAGAACTCCAAAGCCATGTATAGCTACGAACTGGGCACAGATGTTGACATAGTGAATAACGCTCTTAGCAGCAATCTTGGTAATGCTTTGGATCTTGGCTACTTCAGTCCTGCTCCAAGCAAGGTGATAGACTACAACTGCTATTACACAGAAGGCAATGCCTTTGTAAAGATGGGCAGTGATTATAGCTCATTAGGCGCATTACAGAACGCATTTACCGGATATAACCAGCATTCCATCAGCCTAAATCCGCATTTCACTGCCGATATGCACACCGGAAGTTCCTGGTTGCGCCAGGCAGGCAGCTTCCGCACAGAGATTAGCACCGATATGGACGGCGAGCCAAGAGGCATTAACTTTGATATAGGCGCAGACCAGCAAACCGGAGAGATTGTTGATAACCGTCTGGCAGGAACCTACACCATCGGCGCAGTAGCCTGCGACTATCCCAGCATAGNNTCTGCCATTGCCGACCTGGAGCTACATGGCATAAGTGCCAGCGTTACCTTCAATATCACCATGGGCAGCTATCCCGGCTACAATCTTGTGCGTGATTTCCCCAAGGCAAGCCCCGATCTTCACGTTTACTTCA
Organism: Cloacimonetes bacterium UBA5553; assembly: GCA_002425825.1. Taxonomy (GTDB): domain Bacteria; phylum Cloacimonadota; class Cloacimonadia; order Cloacimonadales; family Cloacimonadaceae; genus Cloacimonas. The sequence continues at coordinate 998 of DIMZ01000066.1, forward strand.
TTGCTTTAAACGGGGTTAGCTTTAGCATGATGCCCATAAGCACCTATTCTTATGAAAACTACTTCTTCCGCTTAGTGGGCGTTAAAAATCTGCATTTTAGTGGTATTGATATGGCTTTGCAAGCCAATAACAAGCAAAGCACTTTCTTCGTGCTGGATGGAAGATGCGAAAACATTAGCATCTCAGAGGCATCGTTCAACCTGTACAACTCTCTTTCGAGCAATAACACCGGCATTAGCACCAGTGACTTTCGCGGAAGTAATCTGCTGGTGCAGAATTGCAGCTTTGTAAATGGCTATTCCGGCATTAGCATTCCCGGCTATTATTGGGATACCTTAAGCTATACAGGCGTGGAAATAAGTGGCAACACCTTTAGCAACGTAAACTACCCAATGTCTATTAATAAAGCAGTTGACCTAAATATCGTGGCAAACGTGATAGATGCTGCTTTGCAGGCAATTAGCCTGAACAACATAAGCGGTAATTGCCAGATTAGCCGCAATCGCATAAACAGCTCTGGCTTTGCCGGTTCCTTTAGTGCGAATACATTGGTAAATCTCTATTCATGCAATGGCAGTTTCGGCAACGCATTCAGGATAATGAACAACATCATCAAGGTAGATCAGAGCAGTGCCCAATCTGTTACTGCACTTGCCATTGGCAGTTCTAGCCATCTATATGTGAATCACAACACCATAATTAGCGATAACAGCACCTTTAACGAATATGGCTCGGCACTAAACCTGAATAGCGTAAGCTTATCCAGCTTCTGGAACAACATCCTTTCTGCTCCTTCCAGCGGGTATGCAGCCACGGTTAGCGGATGCACAGACTACTATTTCCAAAACAACGCCTGGTATAACAGCGGTAAANNAATTATAGATGGCACTACATACACTGCCCCTAGCCTGCTTGCCGACATAGACCCCAATGGCTATTTCGCCAATCCTCTGCCCAATGCCAATGGCTATAGCCAATGCTCTTATCTGCGCGATAAAGCCGCCGCCAGCAGCAATATTGCCGACATAGACAACAACCTCTGGAATGGGACAGCAGACCTTGGCGCATCAGTAATACCCGATGCCGGAAGTCCGCTATCCGGAACCATTTATGTAGGTGCTTACGAAACATATCCGAACCTGAGTGCAGCCTGGGAAGACCTGCAAAAGCGTGGGATTAGCGGAAACACCATATTACAGCTTAGCCCAAACCCCATGAATACCTCTGCAATACTTGGCTATGTGCCAAACTCGCTGCAATATACTATAACCATAAACGGTGGTGAAGGGGCAAATGCTCCCATCCTGAGCAAAACTGCCACCTCTGAGGCAGATAACTATATTATTATGCTATACAACACCCGCAATCTGAAGCTTAGCAACCTGGCGTTCAATCCCGGCAATCCCACCTATTCCAAAGGCATAGAATTGCAGCGGTTCATTCAAAATCTGGAGATAGATAATTGCAGCTTCTACACTGCTGCCAATAGCCAAACTAATTCTTATAGTGCTGCGGTTTATTCTCGTGCGCTGTTAATGGACAACTGCAAGGTGCAAAACTCCACCGTGCAAAACATTCCATATGGCCTAAACATAAGTGCTCAGGCAAATCAGGGTTCCGATAACCAGGGGTTCATAATCTCAGGTAACAGCATTAACGGAACTTATTGTGGCATTTCGATTACCAACGTGATATCTCCTCAAGTGATAAACAACAGCATTAGTGCTTTCCGTTATATGGGCATTTCTGCCTATCAAATAGTAAATAACCTGCTGATAAAGGCAAATCAGATAAGTGGAAATGGACTAAGCGGTATAATGCTAAACAGACTTGGTTCCGGTAATCACAGCGTAATAAATAACTTCATTAGTACCGGGTCATCTGCAAGCACAAGCATTCATTTAGATAACAGCCCCAATGTGAAGCTGTATCACAACACGATAGTAAACAGCTCTGCCAGTGCAAGTGCCGCAGCGCTATATCAGTCTGCTTCCAGTGCTGGACTGGCGTTTGTGAATAACATTGCTGTAGCCGCAAATGGCTATGCAGCTTGGTTCAACCAGCTTGCAGATTTCGAATACGGGATGTGGACGCATAATCTTTATTATAGCAGCGGTGCCAACCAGATAAAGCTGGGAAGCTCCAATATAAACACCTCTTTAGCATGGAATGCTGCCACTGGAGATCAGTATAGCATCGTGGCAAATCCGCTGTTAACTAACGGCAGCTACGTGCTAAGCGCGGGCTCACCTGCGCGGAATGCGGGGTTATACTTGCCTGCTGTTACGCTGGATATCCTTGGACAACAGCGCGATAATCCTCCCGACATAGGTTGTTATGAATCTCAGATTACTACGCTTGCTGCACCGCAAAACCTGCAAATGAGCATTAATGAAGAGCAAAACACTGTTACCCTTAGCTGGGACATAGTTCCCGGGGCAGGTGTTTACTACGTTCAGAGCGCAGACGATCCCTATGCAGAAAGATGGCAAAACGTTCCGGGAGCCTCAACAGGTCAGCTTTCTATCAGCTTCCCCCTACCCGCGGAGCATCACCGCTTCTATCGAGTTAAGGCAATCGGAGCCGAGTAGCTTTTAAAGAGGATAATGTGAGATATGAAACTGCATTCGTAAATGCCTTTGCCAAAGGCATGTTTGATGGCAACACCGCGGCAGTAGTGATTGTGGATAGCTATCCAGACACGACAGCGATGCTGGCAATAGCCAGGCTTTACGGCTTTTCTGAAACCGCCTTTCTGCTAAGGGAAGGCGTAGCAAAATACCATATCCGGTGGTTCACGCCTGAGGTGGAAGTATCGCTCTGTGGCCATGCCACTCTGGCATCTGCCGGTTATCTTTTTTCTTGCCTGGAGCACGCAGCTGAGCTTATCCACTTTAGCAGCCTATCGGGCGAGCTGATAGCCAGGCGGAAGGCCGATGAGATAGAGCTGGATTTTCCGCTCGACATACCAGAGGCTTTCCAGCCTGAAGAACAGGTGATGCAGGCTTTGGGCGTTTCGCATGCCATTGATAGTCTTTTTGCTCCCGCCACCCGCAATTTGATGGTGGTGCTGGGCTCAGCAGATGAAGTAACAGCCCTAAAGCCTGATTTTGCCAGATTAAGCGCTATGCACAAGCACCCCTATTTTGGGATAGCCGTTACTGCCTCCACAGAAGAGGGCTATATCTGCCGCTATTTCGCACCCTGGGAAGGGGTAAATGAAGACCCGGTTACGGGTTCGGCACAAACCTTTCTGGCTCCTTATTGGGCAGAAAAGCTTGGTAAAAGCGAGCTAAAGGGCTACCAAGCCTCAGCGCGGGGCGGACACTTTGGAATTAGCATTGTGGGAAACCGCATCTTGATTAGGGGAAAAGCGGTTATTTATCTTAATGGAGCTTTGTTAACAGACTAATATTGCCGCATTTACAGCAGGGGATTATGGATCAATATCTCCATCTTCCCTGCGCTTCCTTGAACGAATTACTTACGGATGGGATGCGTAATTCATGCGTAATGATAGCGCATATATACCAAGCCCGGAGTTTCCTATTAGCAAGATACTAAGTCCAAAGATACTAAGTCCACTTACAAATCCATATAAAACCATTAACATCCCTCTTTCAACCAAGTAAACAATGTTTGATGATACTGCCACACTCCTCCCACAATCACGCCGCGTTGTGGCAGAATCGCGGCGTGATCTCGGCATAAATATAACACAGTGCTTCCTTGATGAAGAGAGGAACGATAGGGAAACAAGGGGGTGGTTCCATAGGAATGAGAGTGTGGAATGAGAGTGGATTTGAGACTTGGAACAAGAGTGTTTAGGTTAAATATGTATATGTACAAGCGCATGCTTTAGCTCCACAATGAATTCCAACCCCAGTACCAGATAAGTGATATAGCTTTTAGCAAATATTCTACCCAATCCCTGATTGAAAAAACGGGAGGTGGAAGTTAGCAATGGTCAAAAAAATCTTGACAATCTGAGTGGGGTAGCAGATAAGTGGAATCGTTAGCTAAGTAATTGTAATGTAGATTATATATAGTGATTTCAAGATGCGCTGCATCTCATATTGAGGCAGACAGATGCTTAAAAGGACGAAGAATATGATAAAAAATATCCAACTTATTACGAAGCACTCTCAGATTAAAGAACTGGGAAACTCATTGAAGTATGACATGCTAAAAGAGCTAATTCGTGGTGCGGCAACTTGCCAACAGCTTTCTACGCTATTTTCCGTTAGTAAGCAGAAGGTGCATTATAACATCACCAAGCTGCTAAGTGAAGGTCTCATTGAAGTTGATGATGCCGAGCAGAATAATGGCAAAGAGGTTTATTACCGTGCCACCGCGAAAAACTACGTGTTAGATTTTGCTCTGGGTGAGCATTTGGGTGAGGGCTTAATAAACAGCCGCAGCGTTATAAACAGCATATTGGAAGGGGAGTATCATCTAAGCCTTGCCGATATTGCTGCCAAGATATTGCATGATTCCCTCAGGTTGAAATCACGAGAACATCTACTGGTGGTTACAGGCAAGTATAATCTTCCGTTAGTAGAAAAGATGATTCTGGAATCGGGGCGGATGAATGTGCGTTGCACGGTTTTATATCAGGACTTGGAACTGCTGAAAGCCAAGTATGAAGAATATTCCCTGGCGGCATTCAATGCGGATTATCAGCACTTTAACAAGCTCTTGAGGACTCAAAACGTTTATCTGAACCTAAATGGTGAATCCAGATTTGTGGCACTGACAGACCAGGCAAAACTTAAGCTTCGCCAAAAGCACTTTGCAGTTAGCCGTCAAATTATTCAGGAGAAAAACATTCGGGTGGCTGTGATGCCGGGATTGTTGCACGACACCCTGTCTGAAAACGTGATCAGCAGCGAGCTTCAGTTTTGGAAAGCCCTGGATATAGATTATAACGAACTATGCAGTAAAACAGTCAGGATGTGCAGCTTATTCGAGAACAAGGATTATTTGGAGATGGGTTCAAATGGTCATTCAGTATGCTTCAAGCTGGATAGAATACTGGCAGAATGCGGGTCATTCAGCGGCAATAAATACCAAAGCCCGGTTATCAACTTTCCAGGTGGGGAAATACTTATGGTGCCAAGGCCAGATACCATGAGCGGTATTTTGGTGGGTAATGTAGCTTATGCCTTTGGGGAAAAGATATTAAAACCGCGGATCACTATTGTTAATAACGAGATTGTAACCTTTGAAGCTGAAGAAAACCAACACCTGATACAAGAGGCTATCAACGCCGGGGGTGTAGATGGTAAAAAGGTTGCCTTGGTGTGTATGGGAACCAACGATAACATAGGTTTGGAAAACATAGATACCTCTTACAAACAAAAAGCAAGCGGCTTAGTTACGGTTTACTGGGGAGAAAACATCTCTCTGGGCGGCACGGTTGCCGGAACAAGCGAATGGTTTGTTCAAATAGAGAATCCAGAATTACTAACACAATAATAGGGGAATACGATGAAACGCTTTACTTTGGCAATCCTGATCCTGCTCTTCTGCCTTAGCCTTAAGGCACAATGGCACATCGAAGAAGGATTTGAAGGTATTACAACTCTGCCCACCGGATGGAGCTATTTTGACGATGGTGATGGCATGACCTGGCGCAACATAAATACTGCAGCAAATGCGCATACGGGCACGCGCGCTGCATTTGTGGATAACTACTTGCCCAATCAGAATGCAGACTGGCTGATAACACCGCAGTTAACTGTAGCCAGTGGGGATTCGCTAATCTTTTTTACTCGTGCATGGGTAAGCACCGAAAACCTTTCGATATTCGTGTCAACCAGCGGGAGTCAGCCTGCAAACTTTACGCATCTGCTTTCAACACAGAACAATATCGGCACTAGCTATCGTGAGCTTAGGCTTAGTCTTGCCCAGTTCGTAGGGCAAAATATCAGGATTGGCTTTTACTGGCAGTGTACAAACTATGGCATACTTGTGGACGACGTGCGTATCGGGCAGCCATTAGTCGTTAATCCAGAGCTGAACATGCCAGAGGAAATAAGCTTCTTCCAGGGAGAAAGCACATCAATGGATTTAAGCGATAGCATAGTTTGCTCCGATCCACAAACTGCCTATCTTAGCCACAACGCCTCACATGTAACAGTGAATATTACCGGATTTATGGTAGAATTCACATCCCCCGATTTTTATGGAACCGAGGAGATAGAATTCACCCTCAATGATCCCGGTAGCGGAATGTCTGCTACAGATGTGGTTAGTGTTATTGTTTCTCCCCCACCCGTGCTGGATTTAATGGTGCATACCGCTAATAGCCCACGGGTGCGTGAATATCAAAACCTGCCCTTTGTTCCGTCTGTGATTGTGAAGAATAATGGGGAAGCTGTGTATAATGACGTGGTGGAACTTAGCTATTCTCTTAGAAATGCAGCGGGTAACGTTATTGCCACTGATGCAGTGTTTCAGGATGCCCTTATTCCCGTTGGTGAAACGCTGTTGATAAACTTTCAGATTCCGGTGCTGCTAAGTGAAACAGGTACATATAGCATTAGTTTTTTAGTTAATAACGAAGACGGAAACATGACCAATAAANNCCTGCAGATGGCTTTTGATGTATTTTATCGAGTAACTGTCGGCGGGCCTGATGACTTTGGTTATCGGTATTTGGACAGTAACGATCCATTGGGTCCAGAGTATAACTGGATAGACATCAGTCAAACCGGCTTATCTACCATCATGCATTCTGTAACCAGCTGGAATGGTGATGATAACTTTAGTGAACCAATTGCGCTGGGTTTCTCATTCCCATTCTATGGAAACTCCTATAGCTCCGCCTACGTAGATGTGAATGGTGAAATACTTCTTGCAGACAACAACTGGTATACTGACTTCCCGTCTAGTGGCTGGGGTAACGATGGTAATATGTTTAACTATATGTATCCCATCCCTGGATACGTTCAAATGCCAGCATTGATAGCGGTGTATTGGGACGACCTGCAAGCTGATGAGGGAACTGGCAACGTCTTTTTCCAAAGCTTTGGCACGTCACCTAACAGGTATGCAGTTATTCAGTGGCACAATGTCCGATATCATGCAGGAACGGGCGGTTCACCGCAATTAAAATTCCAGGTAATCCTGCATGAGAACGGTGAGATTGTGATGCAATACCACACCGTGGCAACAGGACAGACTGGCTCGGTAGCCCCCCACAATGATGGAGCATCGGCAACGGTGGCAATCCAGAATGAAGCTGGAAACGTTGGCTTGCCTTACTTGCGTGAAATTGTGCAGAACAATACTTATATCGGGGTGGAACCAAGCGGCAATCTGCTACACGACAATCTTGCCATTCGATTCTATGCCGGCACAGACAACCAAGCTCCAATCATCACGCACAATCCAATAGGTAACACCTTTAATCAAACCATTAGTCTAAGTGCTACCATCATTGATTTATCCACCATTGTAAGTAAACAGCTACATTACAACTACGGCAATGGCTGGCAATTTGTAGAACCAAGCCAGCAAGTGGGAAATGACTACATCTTCACACTCGTGGATATCCCTCTGGGTGCCACGGTTCAATACTTCTTTGATGCAGAAGACGTGTTTGCCCACAGCAGCATCTTACCTGAGGAAGACTATTTTTGCTTCAAGGTGTTGCCTACTGCGGGCACCGAGGTACTTTTAGCTTACAGCGGTTCACAAGACTACCAGCACAATGAGTTACCCATATATGAGGCTCACTTAACAGAGAGTGGCATCAGCTACGACAAATATAACTGGGAAGAATATCCTGAATATAGCTTCCCAAACCAGTACAAGACCATTTTCCTGTATGCCAGCACGGGTGGACAGGGAGATAAGGCCAATACCCTATCTGTAAGCCTTATGAACTTCCTGGATGGCGGAACAGAAGCAAATCCAAAGAACCTTTGGTTTGCCTCCGACGGATGGGCTGGCAGCCAGCATGGACACCCCAATTCAAGCCCTATGAAGCAGTTTACTTCCGGCTATTTGCGTACTTCATATGTAGCATCTGGTCTTGGGGGAGGAACAAACGGCTTGGGCGGTCCTAACAATCTTAATTATGAATACGGCAGCATACTGTGCGTGGATGGTTCTCCCATTGGTGAAACAGGAGCTGAGTACAGCGTGTATGCCAACAGCCCTGATTGCTTGTTTAGAAGCAACTCAGCTCCCGAATGGATGTGGGACACTGTAGCCTATCCCGAAATAGGCGCTCAGAACATATTTGCTTTCGAAGACGGGCCATTCAACGGCAATGCTTATTTGTATCATGGAGTTTGCGGCACAAGCTTGGAATTGCCGGTTTACAAAGCTCTTTTCTTTAGCTTTGATTTGTCGCAACTATACAATGTGGTTCAGCGTAATGCGTTGATGTATGACTTATTCGACTGGTTTGGCATCCTGCCCGTATCATCTGACGATCCTGTTTCCCCATCGATAACCACTGCGATCAGCAATGCTTATCCAAACCCATTTAATCCCAACATAAATATATCTTATACGGTGGCTAAAGCAGAACCGCTGAGTATGGCCATTTACAACTTGAAAGGTCAAAAGATAAAACAACTGGTTTCAGGCGATATGGCAAAAGGATCATACAGCGTTTCCTGGGATGGAACAGACAGCCTGCTGTCCAAAGTTGGCAGCGGTATTTATTTCATAAAGCTGGACACTCCCAGCCTTAGTCAAACCAGAAAGATCACCCTAATGAAGTAACAGGAGGAAGTATGCAGAAATCGTTATACCTTCTTTTAGCCCTGTTCCTGGTTATTGGCCACCTTTGTGCCAATGACTTCATAATAGGAACCGGGACAAGTACCGAAAACTATGTTCCTGTGTCGGGAGGCACTAACTACGGTTGGAGCAAGTTCTTATACACCGCAAGTGAAATGCAGGCCGCAGGCTTTACAGGAACTCAATCCATCACTCGTATCTCGTTTCAGATATCTGCTGAGGTGAATAACTATGTGATGAACAACCAGGGCATATATATGAGAGCTTCATACGATGCTCAATACGCCTCAACTTCCAATGGCTATCCCGGAACCGCTGGCTTTGTGCAAGTGTATAGTGGAGATGTTAATTGGGATGGCCTGGGATGGGTGGAGATAGTGTTAGACACGCCATATAGTTACAACTCCAACTGGGGCATAGAGATCCTTTGGGAAAACTGGGATGGCACATCTGCCAGTGGTTTTCCAAAGTTTCGCTATACTTCAGACGGAAACTATACTGCAGTGTACAAGAATGGCTCAACCTTCCAAACAACCTCCGGAACCAGATACCGCAACCGTCCCAATATCTGGTTTGCAACTGCGGCAACTGATGTCCCTAGCGTGGCTTTTGCCACCACACCCACAGATGCAGCCACAGATGTAGCGGTAACCGCCAAGCTGCGTTGGAACCACACCGGTGGCTCACCCACGGGCTACAGGCTGTGGTTGGGCACAAACAACCCGCCTTCAAATGTTATAGCGGCAGAGTTGCTTAGCACAAATTCATACGATCCTCACGAACGACTGGATTTTGGCACCACATATTATTGGCGCATAGTGCCTTTCAACGAGTTTGGCAATGCCTTCAACTGCCCGGTTTGGAGCTTCACAACCATTCCCGATCCATCCATTACCACCTTCCCATATACTCAGGATTTCGACGGAACCTTCCCGCCAGATGCTTGGGCTCATTATTCCGGAGCACTTGCGGATCCAGTAGTACTGGGGGCTGCAGGATCAAGTCAGTGGCAAAGGGATGAATGGCTAAACATAAGCGAGGCTACAGATAAGGCTGCCAAGATGAACCTTTGGGGAACATTAACTGGTTTTTTGGTATCGCCGATGTTCAATATCCCTTCTGAAGATTATGTACTTGAATTTGATGTGGCACTATTAAAGTATGGCCAAACTCCTACCGGAACTCCACCTCAGCAGAATGGAACTGACGACAGATTTGTGGTGCTGATTGGTGATGGGTATTCCTGGAGCGTCAGTGATATTACCAAGGAATGGAACAATACAAGCTCTGCCTATGTGCTGAACAACATTGGCGTTAATGGTCAGCGGTTTCGCATTCCACTTGGAACGCATACAGGTAGAATTAGGGTTGCCTTCTATTGTGGCTCTACCGAACTGAATGCCGACAATGATTTTATGATTAACAATGTAGTTATTGGTATCCCGGAGCAAGGCATCGCTTCTCCGCAACCAATTTTAACAAAAACCCCCGCAGACAACCAGCTTACTCTGTCCTGGGATGCAGTTTCGGGCGCAACCATGTACCGCATCCTAAAAGCTGACGAGCCATACGGGGAATTCCTTCCTTTCGAAAACACAAATGCAACGACACTAACAATCAGTCCTGCATATAGCAAAGAATTTTTCAAAGTTATCGCCGAGTATTAATAACAGAATACCCGATATTGATGTATTAACAAGCTAAATATAGGTCTTCGATATTTCGCATCATCGCACCTCAGAGGCGCAACCCGCGCCTCTGAGCTTTTTGCATAAGGATGATGGGTTCCCAATGGCTTTCCCATTGTGGTGCTTGTTAATGGTGTTATAGGGGAATAATTATTCCAATATTATCAGGAATTGCCACCATGAACTTCCTTGCACGAATTACGGTATCATTACGGGTTCATTGCAGATTTCATCCGTAATAAATCTGTAATGATACTGCATTTGCTATGGTGAATGATGAAATTGCTTGACCGCAATTGCTAAGACGGCAAACATGCTCCTATACACTCCAAACACGGGAGGAATAATGAGAATACAGATTACAATCTTAATAGCAGTTCTGCTTTGCTGCGTTGTAGCAATGGCAAAGCGTCCTGGTTTCAGCAATATTCAGGGCACCATTATTGAACACGGCAAAAAGCTTCCTATTGCAGGCATAGAAGTTGGTTTGTATAGCGGTGGCAAAGCCATAACCACAGCCAGCACAGATGAGGCAGGGATGTATAGATTCAGCCAGCTTAGTGCCGGAAAGTATATTATTAAAATAACCTCCGACTATTATGAGCCTTATTCAAAAGCTATAACTCTGCGTTCAAGCTGCACAAAAAAGTTAAATATAAAGCTGATGGCAGCACATAGAGGTGAAGTGATAAAAGACGGGCATAGCACCTCGGAAACCACTCTGGTTGGCAGCGGCTCCATGGCTTATGAATCTAAGATTTATACTTATTCTTCACCCACAGCATACACTCAGCCAAATGTGTTCATGCCACCCCATGTGCCTCCCTACAGCACAGACGATTATAGCCCCATTACGCCCAATATATTCCAGAGTCCATCAACCGATCCGCTTTCCACCTTCTCTATAGATGTGGACACTGCCAATTACAGTCACATTCGCAGAATGTTAAATCAAGGTGTGTTACCAGAGCCGAACAGCATCCGCATAGAGGAGCTATTAAACTATTTTAGCTATAATTATCCACAGCCCGATACCGAACATCCATTTTCAGTTTATACCGAAGCGGGGGTGGTGCCCTGGAATCAAAAACGCAGCTATGTACATATCGGTTTGCAAGGCAAAAAGCTTAATTTGAGTGCTGCACCGCCGAGCAATCTGGTATTTCTGATAGATGTATCCGGCTCTATGGACGCTTCCAATAGACTGCCGCTGGTTCAGGAAGCTTTAAGCCTGCTGATAGATAATCTGCGCGGAAATGACAAGGTTGCCATAGTGGTGTATGCCGGAGCAGCCGGGGAGGTGTTACCCTCCACAAGCGGTAATAGCAAATTGCAGATAAAGAATGCGCTGAATAACCTGAGGGCGGGTGGTTCAACTGCGGGGGGTGCAGGCATCCAACTGGCATACAAGATTGCCTCAGAAAGCTTTATCCCCGGTGGGAATAACCGCATAATCCTCTGCACCGATGGTGATTTTAATGTTGGAGCTTCCTCCGATGCTCATCTAACTCAATTAGTGGAATCTAACCGCAACAAGGGAGTTTATTTAACCGTGCTGGGCTTCGGCATGGGTAACTACAAGGACGGCCGCATGGAGCAGATCAGCAATGCGGGTAACGGGAACTACTTCTATGTGGATAACATCAAGGAGGCGCAGAAGATCTTCGGACGTGAGATGCGTGCCAATATGTTCACAATCGCTAAGGACGTGAAGATACAGATCGAGTTCAATCCTCTTAAGGTTAAAGGCTACAGGCTTATAGGTTACGAAAACCGTGTAATGGCCAAAGAGGACTTTGATGATGACAAAAAGGATGCAGGTGAACTGGGTGCAGGTCACACTGTAACTGCACTCTATGAGATTATCCCCGCAGGTTCAGCTCAGGATACAAAAACTTCAGGGGATCTTAAATACCAGGAGACCAGAATTAAACCTGACGCTTCCGGTAAAAATGAGCTCATGACACTGAAGATGAGATATAAGCCTATAAAAGAAAACACCAGCAAACTTATTGAACAGGCTGTCATTGACACAAACATATCATTTGCGAAGGCTTCTGAAAACTTCAGGTTTGCCTCATCTGTTGCGGGATTCGGGATGCTCCTCCGCGATTCTAAATTTAAAAATGACCTCACTGCGAAAGAGGTTATGCGTATAGCAAAAGGGGCAAAGGGGAAAGATGAAGAGGGGTACAGGGCTGAGTTTATCACACTTGTGGATAAATACTCTCTCCTTTCAAAATAACCTGCTATGTCATGCCGGTATTACCTGCGGTAAACCAGCATGACAAAAAAAATCTTTATCCCCCTTTTTTCTTGCCTCCCTTTTTATTAATGTTTATCTTATATTAAAGCCCGTTCATATCCTATATTTCCCGGAGAATGAAATGAAACAATTCAGAATCCTGCATTATTTAATCATAGCAGCAGCTATACTTATATCACCCGTGGAGAAAGCCTTCACATCTGACCCGGTCACACTTGAGGAGACAAAGTTCCACGCCACTATACTTCAGGACGGGAAACTTGAAGTACTGTATACAATCACATTCACTGAACATCAGAACAGGGACAGGATACGTGCTATCGGGCAGTTCATTGAACCTATGGTTATAATTGAATCATGGGGGACATCTGAGGGGAAGAAGTTTAATGTCACTATGAACAGCAATGGCGGAGGGTACTACGCGGCAGTATTTAACATACGCACAGAAACAGAAAAGAAATATATCATCAACATCCGCTACAGAATCGATAAGCCTGTTGTATCAGGGACAAAATACGAAGGGAAAGATTACACTACATTCTGGTGGCCGCCGATTCAGTGGGACCTCCCTATAAAAAAGCAGGTTGTACAGATAATCACTCCTGTGGAGATACCGAAGAAATACAAAAAAGCTGAACAGATTAAAGATGACCTTGTGAACAGTTCAGGTGTAATTGCAAATACAGATACTGTGAAAAAAAATGATCGCTGGATATACTACCCCTCCCTATGGAAAGGTAAGAACTACCTGTCTCTCCACATAGAAAAGAAAGATCTTTCCAGAAAGTACAAGCAGGATGTGAGCTTCTTCTACCCGGCTAAATACACAGCAATCGGAGCACAGGGCGGAACATATTCAATAGACAGTTTCAGTGCAGGTGATACAATTGAAGATGGTGATTACATCATTGATTCAGGTTCCGCTTTTATCAACATCCTTCCGGAGATGGATGACGCCAGGAATATAAACAGCGATACAACATACTTCATTGTGATATTGGAAGGGGGAAAAAGAAATATATACAGGGAGATTATTAAATCATACAAAACCCTGACGCACACAATGGTTAAGGTCTATGACGGAGCCACATATAAAAATCCGGAGAAAAAGATATCCGCAAAGCTGAGATACTCAATAAATGAATCAGGCGAAACTCTGTATGACCGGTTCGATCTCATCACATCACGCCCGGTTGAAAAAGGTGAGTACCTCGCTTTCATGCTCCCTGTAAAAGGGGAATATCCGCAGGAGTGTGATTTTGAAAAAAGATTATATGACAACAGGTTCAGGATTAACTATTTTCACGAAGGTATTGAATTCGGGAAACCCTTTAAAAAACTTATACTGATGATAAACCAGCCGTTTAAAGGTGCAAAAGGAGACGAGCATTTCTCTGACTACAATAAAACACGGCCATTCACAGTTAAAACTTCTGACGTCAATCTCTTCAGAGTGTGGCAGTATGATGAGATTGTCACTGATTCAAAAGCCGGGGAGATCGACAGAACTGTGTCATTCAGAGCCCAGTCTGAGACATGGGAGAGCGGCCGCATACCTGACCTGGCAATTGAGTTATATGCGCCATACAGATCTGTGGACATCAACCCCATTGAATCAATAGCGACTATCTTCAATGATGCTATAGCGGGAAATCTCACACATGCGCATACAGATATACTTTTAAACCTGCTGGGACTGATTATCGGATTTATACTTATCATGTATTTCTTTAACTTCTTCTTTCTTATTACGGAGATTGCTGTTGCCGGGCTCTTTGTGTACATCGCAGGACTGATTATGAAGGTGGATCTCTTCGCGAAAATTTTCTTCCCCGCAGGGAGAAAGATGCTAAGCCTGAATTCAGGATGGATACTGAGTTTCAATTCACTTATAGTCCCCTTCAGGATCGCTTTTTATACGGGATCAGGGCTACTTGCACTATTCATGGTTGTGCTGAAGTTCCACCCTGCAATAAAGAAAAAGTTCGAGAAGAAGCCTGATTATATAACACCGGAGATCCAGATTGAAACTTTCCGCACAGGTGAGACAATCGAAAACCTCAACCCTGTTGAAACAGCCGTTTTCCTCAACAAACCCTCAAAGGCTGTACAGCTCATAGTGATGGATCTATTCAGCAAAGGATATATTGATCTAATCAACAGGAATCCGCTCCAGGTTAAGATTCTTAAAAAGAAGGATGATACCCTCTCACTTTATGAAGCCGCATTTCTTGATTCCATAGCTGATGACGGCACACTGGCAAAGAACAGTATTCCCGTTGTTCTTAAATCTGTAACATCAAGCCTGCAGTCCAAGGTCTGGAAGGCTGACATAAATAAAACAGCTGATGTCTACATGAAGAAGGTGGATAGCCACTGGAAGGACTTCACCACCCGCACTCCGGAGAGGAGGCGCGGCTACTTTGATGAGCACCATCCCTGGATCATACTTAATGACAACTTCAGCAGGGAGCCTGAAACATGGATGAAAGATATAGTCACTGACACCGGAACCTCCAAATCGAAGCCCGTCGAGTTCTTTGAGAAGATTTCGGGCGGAGAACAGGGCGCCTCTTTCAAAGAGAGCATCACCGACTTTGCTGAGGGTATAGTTGAGAACGTGGAGAACTTCTCTTCGAAAGTTGTGGAGAATGTGGAGAACCTCTTCAAGGTCACAGATGTTAAGGCTGCGGAGATAGCAGCCATTAATCTTCCGGAGAAGATCTCCTCATTCAGTTATGACGCGTGCCATTCGGCATGTCACTCGGCTTGCCATTCAGCATGTGTACATGATGCCTGCCATTCGGCATGTCACTCGGCATGTGTGCATGATGCCTGTCATTCAGCCTGCCACTCGGCATGTGTTTCGAACTTTTAGGGGAACTTATGGAACAGAATATATTCAGCAGAATAGATATTTTTGTGAACGCCACACGGGATGTTCTTTATCTCAGGAAGGAGGATCTCCTGCTTATAATACGGCCCAACAGGATACAGCATGTCAATGATACAGCTTTTGATATGCTGCACTCGTTATATGCCGCGGGGATGGATGCCGAATCCGTGACATCATCAATCTCTGAAAAGTATGGAGTTGAACGGAACCTTGTGCTCCGCGATCTCTCTGAAACTATTAACACAGTGAACGCGCTGATGAAAGAGGATTACAAATCAGCAACAGTTTCAACCATGATTGATTACGATCCTTCACTGATAAAATTTCCCATACTCTCAGAGATTGCACTTACATACAGGTGCCAGAACCGCTGTGAGTTCTGCTACGCGTCAAGCCCCTACAGGGGGAAAGAGATGAGGGAGATGAGCACTTCTGAAGTCTATACTATAATAGACAGGATCTGCGATGAAGCGAAGGTACCAACAATTTCATTCACAGGTGGGGAGCCCACACTGCGGGAGGATCTCCCTTTACTCATTAAACACGCCGCGGACAAAGGGATGAGGACAAACCTCATCACAAACGGAATTAAAAGCTCAAACATGGACTTTGTTAAATCTCTTGCTGACGCAGGGCTTGATTCCGCGCAGGTGAGCCTTGAATCACATGACCCCGAGTTGCACAACAGGATCACAGGGAACAGCAATGCTCATTCGCACGTAGTTCAGGGTATCCATAATCTGAAAAAGTGCGGCATTCACACTCACACCAATACAACGATCTGCACAGGTAACAGAGAACATCTTAAGCCCCTTGCGAAATTCGTGAAGGATGAATATGACGCGCCATATCTCTCAATGAACATGATCATACCAACAGGTATTGCAAGAGATAATGATAACATCAAAATCGGTTATTCAACAATTGGCGACATCATCAGGCCTGTTATAAGGTACTGTGAAGATATTGGAATCAGGTTTGTATGGTACTCACCCACTCCGTACTGCATCTTTAATCCGGTTGACCACAACCTTGGCTCCAAATCCTGCGCATGCGTGTCAGGGCTCCTCTCGGTAAACCCGGCGGGAGATGTAATCCCATGCTCAAGCTATAATAAAGGTATCGGCAATCTCCTTAAACATTCATTCACTCATGTGTGGAACAGCGACCAGGCCCTA
This sequence comes from Cloacimonetes bacterium UBA5553, assembly GCA_002425825.1. Classification (GTDB taxonomy): domain Bacteria; phylum Cloacimonadota; class Cloacimonadia; order Cloacimonadales; family Cloacimonadaceae; genus Cloacimonas. The sequence goes on from DIMZ01000066.1 coordinate 17,786, forward strand.
TACTTCAGGGAGAAGCGGTACATCCCCCCTGTATGTAAAAGCTGCGATATAAGGAAGCTCTGCGCAGGCGCCTGCCCTTTATACTGGGAGAATGCAGGGAATTTCAGTGAAATAGAAAATGTAAGGAATATAAAACCGGGTTTAAGAAATTTCATCTGGTCAATGGAAAACAGGATAAGGCTCCGGACACGGGGAGTTGAGGGTATAAGGGGGTAGATATGGGGTCACTGAAAGAGATGATCGGGTTTCTTGATGATACACGCAAAATCATGGAATCGATACTGGATAAGTTAGGTAAACTGCAGGAGCACTTCAACAGGAACTACAATAATGTTATTGCAGTGCGGAACTCTGAAATTCAATTTCTCCAGAAAGAATTTTTCACCAGGCCTGAATCTTTCCCTGCGGAGATAAGGGAACTTTACAGCAGAAATCTTAAAACGCAGGAGAAAATTTTCAGTGAGAACCTCTCCGCCATAATTAAAAAAAGAGATGAGCTTAAAAGTAATATAGATCAAATCAACAAAGACAGAATTGACTTTTCGGAAAAGCTGAAGAAATCGAACACCACTCTTGACGCGAAAGAGGAGGCGTTGAAGAAGAAGGTGGAGGAGCTTGAAGCTAAGACATCTGCCTACAATAAAACAATTGATGAACTGAATACCGGTTTCGGTTTCATCACCAACTTTTTTAAAATGAAAAAAATTGAAGAGGAGAAGGAAGCCATTCTGCTAAAGCGGGATGAACTTGTTGGTCAGGTTGAGACAATACGGAACAAATGGGTTGAAGCTGAAAAAACCATTGGCGAACAGGATCTGAAGATACAGGAAAACTGGAACTATCTTCAGACCGAATACTCCATTACATCAGAGAAGATAGAGACACTTGAGAAGAACAAAGATGAGCTTATAAAAAAAGGAGCTTTCAGTGAAGCTCTCGCAGAACTTCAGGGGAGCGAGAAATATCTTTCAGCACGGTCCGGAGCAAGGGCTCCTGAAAAATGCAGGAAGTGCGGCTCTGCCAACAGTACAAATCTTTTCTTCTGTGATTTCTGCGGTGAGCCCTTTGCGGAGAACCGGGGTGATATTGAAGGGAGCCTGGTTGAGACAGGTGAACTTAACAGGATATATACAGCGCTCACTGAAGGCGTTAAAGAAGCTGTATCCAATATTGCCCTTATGCGCGGGATAAGGGACGGAGTGAATACTTTTACCGAGAGCATAAAAAAAGTAAAGAGTACAGAGGACACCTACTCCCAGCTCCCGAAACTGAAGATTGATGTACCGAAGTTCACAGCAGAGATGTCGGAGAAGATCTCTGAAATAGAAAAAGGTATAGACGTGAAATTCTTCAACCTCCACCCTCTTGATTTCGCGATGAAGATTAAAGCTGACACTGAAAAGACTCTGACTAAAGATAGCATCGAAAAATTCTTTACACTCATGGGTGATGAACTGAATAAAACAACAAAGGCGCAGTGGTGATGATACAGATAATTGCAGGTGCATTTTTTATAATTGCAGGTACAGGCGGCGCATTCCTGGGGCTGATGTTTCTCATTGTTTCATCAGGGAGCGGGTCAAGGCTCATCACAGGGATTGTGCTTTCTGCCATTGGCGTTGCTTTGCTGGCATCCGGAATATTTCTATTCAGAAAAGGTATGCGGGAGAGGCCCGGTTCAGTGCATGACAGGATACTTAAAGCTGCTGCAAAACATAATGGAGTGATATCAGCGGAAATTCTTGCTGCGGAAACCGGAGGCGGAGATGCTGTTGAGTTTGCACTTGCGGCGATGATCAGGAAGGGACAGGTTGCTGCCGGAGAAAAAGAGGGCAGGAAAATCTACACCTTCCCCGAACTTCAGTTTAAACTTAAATTTAAAAAGTGCCCATACTGCGGCAGCGATTACCCTGTGAAAGAGGATATTGAGCGCTGCCCCTCATGCGGCGGCGATCTTAAGATTGTTTCAGAGAGCAGTGATGGAGGGGGCGACAGGTTTTCTATGGATGTTTAGAACATCCCTAATACCATGCTCCCTGCAACACCCGCGATAACAGCAGCCCATGGAGGGAGCTTCCAGAACACAAGCATCCCGAATAGTATTACCGCAAGCCCCAGGTCAGCGGAGGACTTGACCGCTGATGTGATCACCGGATTATAAAGTGCAGCAAGTAGTATCCCAACAACTCCCGCATTAACTCCGGTAAGCGCACCCTTAATCTTTCCGTTACCCCTGAGCCTGTTCCAGAATGGCAGTGCCCCGATTACAATAAGAAATCCCGGAAGAAAAACAGCAGCAAGTGCAACAACACCTGCTGCGATACCATCAATCATTGTGCCTATATACGCAGCGAATGTAAAGATCGGCCCGGGCAAAGCCTGTGCAGCTCCGTAACCGGCAAGGAAATCATCTTTAGTTATCCATCCCGTCGGCACAACCTCAAACTCAAGGAGAGGAAGGACAACATGCCCCCCTCCGAAAACAAGAGCCCCGGGCCTGTAAAAACTGTCCGCAATGGCTATCATGCCATTTCCTGTTATCTGCCGCATAACCGGAAGAAGAAAAAGAAGAAGGAAAAATAAAACCAGTGCTATAACACCGGTCCTGTATCCCACTGCAGCGGATGTCCCGGAATTATCCGTCTCAGCGCTGTTTCTGTAAATCAGAAGGCCTGCAAGGCCTGATGCAGCAATTATTAATATCTGGCCCAGGGCAGTTTGTTTAAAAAGAAGAAAGACCATCGCTGCAATTGCGACTGTTGCAAGTTTATTATCAGTAACAAGTTTCTGCCACATAGTGAGTACAGCCTGGGCTACGATGGCCACTGCAACAATCTTCAGACCGTGAATCCATGCAGCGTCGCCGAAACTGAAGCCCTTCAGCAGAACTGCAAATATAATCATTGCGATGGCAGATGGTGCCGTAAAACCGGTCCAGGCAAGAAAACCTCCGGTAAGCCCGGCCCTCATTGTTCCTATACCTATGCTCATCTGACTGCTCGCCGGGCCCGGGAGGAACTGACAGAGAGCCAGGAGATCCGCGAAGGTCTTCTCATCGAGCCATTTTCTCTTTACAACATATTCGTTGTGATAGTAGCCGATATGTGCGATGGGCCCGCCGAAAGAGGTAAGGCCTAGTTTCAGGGAAACTGTAAACACTTCGAGATATTGTTTTATGCTCAATGGATTATCCGTTAATCTATCATTCTTTTATAATTATAACAGTATAT
>DIMZ01000085.1:0-3211 GCA_002425825.1 Cloacimonetes bacterium UBA5553
TTATTATGCACCCTGGGCCAATGAATCGCGGTATTGAGATTTTGCCGGAGATTGCCGATGGCAGCCAAAGCATAATAGTGGAACAGGTGGCAAATGGCGTTGCTATTCGCATGGCACTTATGTTCCTAATTCTTGGAGGCAAAGCATGAATAAGGTAGTATCAGCTAAGCAAACAGGCAATAAGGCAAACAGAGGAGAACAACAATGAAGATACTGATAAAGAACGCCAAAGTATATCAGAACAATAAGCTTATAAAAGCCGATATATTAATAGACCGCAAGCGCATAGCCAAGATAGCTCCAAAATTAAACGAAAAAGCAGACAAAATAATAGATGCCAGCGATGCCTGCGTATTTCCCGGCTTTATAGATTTACACGCCCACCTGCGTGATCCCGGCCATACCTATAAAGAAGACATTGTTACAGGCACCAAAGCCGCAGCCCATGGTGGATACACCGCTATCTGCGCAATGCCAAATACCGAACNNACCGATAACATAGCCTCGGTTGAGTATATCCAGCTTCGTGCCAAAGAGCTTGGATCATCAAGAGTTTATGTAATAGGAGCAATCACCAAGAAAAGTGCTGGAGAAGAGATATCCGAAATGGCTACTATGAAATCCGGTGGAATAGTAGCAGTTAGTGACGACGGCAAGTGCGTTCAAAATGCCAGATTAATGCTTTCTTGCATGCGCTATGCTGCTAACTTCGATATTCCGGTTATCATTCACGCGGAAGATTATAATCTTGCTGGCAAGGGACAGATACATGGTGGGAAGATATCTACTCAAATAGGTTTAAGTGGAATACCCGGATTGGCAGAAGAAGTGATAATAGCCCGCGATATCATGTTAGCCGAAAGTTCAGGCGCAAAGCTGCATATTGCGCATATATCCACAGCTAAATCACTCGAATTGGTTCGCAACGCCAAAGCAAAGGGGCTGCCGGTTACTTGCGAAGTAACTCCCCATCATTTGGTGCTTAATGAAGAGGCTTGTGCGACATTTAATACGAATACAAAAATGAAACCACCCCTAAGATCGGAAGCAGACAGACTTGCCTGTGTGAAAGCCCTGAAAGAAGGTTTAATAGATTGCATAGCCACCGATCATGCACCACATGCCGATTTTGAAAAAGAAAAGGAATTTGACTACGCTCCCTTTGGCATTATCGGCCTGGAAACAGCTTTCCCTGTGTTGTATAAGAATCTTGTATTAACCAATCAGATATCTCTTGCCTGCCTGGTTAATGCGCTTACCTCAGCTCCTGCCCGGGTGCTTGGCTTGCCAGGGGGAGAGATTTGTGAAGGTGCACCGGCAGATATTACCATTATCAATCTGGCAAAAGAAACCCTGTTTAGCGAGCAAAACATATTATCAAAGAGCAAGAATACTCCGTGGCTGAATCACAGCCTGCCCGGCAGAGTAATGGTAACTATCTGTAATGGAAACCTTACATACCAGGACAGCGAAATTGAGTAGGAAAGCCAAATGAAAGATACACCAGAGCTAAGAAGCATTGCAATCTATTCGCGTGAAGAGCTTTGTGGGGGCTATTTTGTGCTATGGATTTGGGATGATGAGCTAAGTAAACAATGTAGTCCTGGGCAGTTCTTTGAGATTCGAGCGCAAGCCAGTTTTCATGATGCCTGGGATTCTCAAAGAATACCAAAGCTGTTTAAGCCCATTTCCGTATACGACAATTCGGGTGGAAGAATTGGCTTCTTTATAAAGAATGTTGGAGCTGGCACCAGTGCATTGGCAAGACTGAAAGCCGGAGATATGCTTGAGCTTATAGGCCCGCTTGGGAATAGCTTCCCGGTGGTAAGCGGTAAACGCGTATTATTGCTTAGCGGTGGGATTGGCTATCCGCCTTTAAGCTACTTACAGAAAGAGATTATTAACCATAACCTTATCTTCTGGCTGCATGGAGGGGCTACTCAAGCCGATGTATTCCCTTGTGATGAAGTTTGGACAGTAGATGGCTCCATTGGCAAGCAGGGAATGGTTACTCAAGGGCTGGAAGACGTTATTATTAACAAGAAGATTGAAGTGCTATATAGCTGCGGGCCACTACCAATGCTAAAGCAAGCCTCAGAAATTGCCTTTCGGCATGGGGTAGAGCATTATACATCCATGGAAGCCTATATGGCGTGTGGAATTGGTGTGTGTCATGGTTGCGCGGTTCCGATTGGCTCACATGATGACTGGGATTACTTGCGGGTATGCAAGGAAGGCCCGGTGTTTAATGCCAATGATGTATTGTGGAGCGAATTATGAGCATCATGACTACTAAGCTGGGTAAGCTAACACTTGATTCACCGATCACCGTAGCCTCAGGTACGTTCGACATAGAAAACTTCCACTTTATCAACCAGAAATGTTTGGGAGCATTTGTATGTAAAACCATCACCAGATACCCCAAAAAGGGTAATCCTACCCCAAGACTGTATGAAAGTGAAGCAGGGCTGATAAACTCCATTGGGCTACAAAACCCCGGATTGGATTTGTTCGTCCACGAAAACCTGCCCATGCTACGAGATAAGCTGGAAGTACCCCTAATTGTTAGCTTTTCTGGGAGTAGCATAGCGGAGTTTGAAGAGATTATGGCTACCTTGGAGACACAAAGCGGTATTGCTGGCTATGAACTGAACGTTTCCTGCCCCAATGTTGATAATGAAGGCATAGCTTTTGGGGTGGATCCAGAAGTAATACACCAGCTATGTTCCAGGCTATGCAGTATTACCCGGAGGGAAGTGATAGTAAAACTAACTCCCAACGTAACAGATATTACCGCCATAGCTTTAGCAGCCGAGGCAGGTGGGGCAGACAGTATTGCTTTGATCAATACCGTTTTTGGTATGGCGATTGACTGGAAAACCGGACGCTCACGCATTAAAAAGGGCATTGGTGGCTATAGCGGTATTGGCATAAAGCCCATAGCTCTTGCGCTTACATATAAAGCAGCCAATGCAGTAAAAATTCCCATTACTGCTATGGGCGGGATATACACCTGGGAAGATGCTCTGGAATTCTTCTGGGCTGGGGCATCAATGGTGGCACTGGGCACGGCAAACTTTATTGATCCACTTTCTGCTGCCAAACTTCAGGAAGGTTTGTCTGCATTTCTCATTGAACATCGCTATAGCATGAGAGACATTATTGGGAAGTGCATTTTGTAGTGAGACTAAATCACCAACCCAACTAAGGC
>DIMZ01000085.1:3227-5227 GCA_002425825.1 Cloacimonetes bacterium UBA5553
GAGAGATAATAAAGCTGTTTATTTGCTTGACTACTTAGAATCAAATACGCTATGGTATCACCTCAAAGTAACAATGAGGTTAATATGTTATTAGCTAACTATTTAGATGCCAAAGCAGTCTTGTTTATTGATCATGCGGCAAATAAGGAAGAAATCTACCATCAGATGGTATCTCGTCTACATGGAAGTGCTGACTTTAGAATCAGTACCACAGAACTGCTTAAGCTTATACTGGCGCGTGATGCCGAATCAAGCACGGCATATCCAACAGGGATTGCTATACCACACATAAGAATTGAAGGGCTTTGTGATACTCTTGTGTCGGTTTGTTTTTTAAAGGATGCCCTCGATTATGATGGTATTGACGTAACTGTGATTGTTTTAATGATAACGGAAAAAACTGCCTCGCGTTTGTATCTGAACTTGGTTTCTGCCTTTATACAGCTTTCTAAAGATACGTTAGCAATGCAAGAACTAAAGCGACAAAAAGATGCACACCAACTTATCTCAGCTATTAAAAGACTTGGAATAACTATTAAAGCCAGCCTACACATATCCGATATCATGAATTGCACTCCCATTACCATAGGGCCAGATAAAACGTTGAAAGAACTGTCTGATGTTCTCAGTAATCACGGTCTCACGTATTTGCCTGTTGTGGATGATGAAGGGAAGTATCTTGGCGAGGTGGATATTCTAAACCTTCTAAAGGTTGGTGTTCCAGACTATCTGATGATGCTGGATCATCTTAGTTTCCTGGATAGCTATGAACCCCTGGAAAACTTGCTTGAGCAAGAAGATAGAATGTTGGTAGCCGATATCATGCGAACCGATCAGGAATTTCTTAGTCCTGATTCTTCGATCATTGAAGCTGCACACGAAATGATTCAAGGCAACAAGAGATACTATTCTGTAGTTCATAATAACGTTCTGGCAGGAGTGATCTCAGCAACAGACATCTTTACAAAAGTAGTGAGGGCATAAGTACCATGACTATGATGCTATTAGCCCTTGTGGTTTTCGCCTTCACGTATCTCTTGATAATTACAGAATGGATAAACAAGATGTTGGCTGCCCTGATGGGTGGATTCTTAGTTGTGCTTTTTGGTATCTTACCACAAAGTGCCGCTTTTGCTGCCATAGACTGGAACGTTATATTCTTGCTAATTGGCATGATGTTAGTTATGAGCGTGCTGAAAGAAACTGGCATATTCCAATTCATTGCCATTAAAACGGCGAAACTAGCCAAAGCACAACCGTTGCGCATAATGATATATATGTTTGTGATAACAGCAGTTATATCGGCCTTTTTAGACAACGTAACTACAGTGATGATTCTTATACCGATCGTGCTTCTCATCGCCAACCAACTTAAGATCAGTCCGATTCCGTTCATTATAAACATGGCAATCGCGTCTAACATAGGGGGGACAGCCACAATGATAGGCGACCCTCCAAATATCCTTATTGGCAGTGCAACAGAGCTCAGCTTCATGGATTTCATCTTTAATCTTACTCCTATCATTGTAATCAATCTTATAGTCAGCGTGGGAGTTCTACATATCATTTACCGAAGAGGAATGCATGTTAGCAGTGAAAGCCGCGCCAGACTAATGGAGTTTAAGGAAGATAACCTGATAAAAGACAAAAAGCTATTGTATAGATCACTGGTTATAGTATTCATAATGCTTGTAGCTTTTACCTTACACGATGTTATTCATATAGAACCTGCTTCTGTGGCTATGACTGCTGGCATACTACTTCTAATTCTGCATAATAGAAAGAAAGTAGATCATGTATTGATGCACGATGTAGATTGGGCAACGATATTCTTCTTCATGGGCCTGTTTATGATTGTAGAATCATTGAAGCAAACAGGGGTGATTGATCTGATTGCAAAGCAGATTGTACAAATATCCCAACATGATTTGAAAACTACTTCTATCGTGCTGTTGTGGTTCTCTGGCATATTCTCTGCTATCATCGATAATGTCCCTTTT
>DIMZ01000085.1:5244-9783 GCA_002425825.1 Cloacimonetes bacterium UBA5553
AACCATTGGGACATACTTCCCCGATACATCTATAAACCCACTCTGGTGGTCGCTTTCCCTAGGGGCATGCTTGGGTGGCAATGGTACTCTGATAGGTGCATCAGCAAACATCGTATCTGTGGGGATTGCCAATAGAAATGGCTTCCATATATCCTTCAAAGAATTCACGAAATTGGGGATGCTACATATGTTCCTCTCTTTGGTTATCTCCAATGTTTACATACTGATTAGATACTTCTAAAGGCAGTATAGAAGATTGTGCTGTTCTGGCAGTGATCGAGGCTATCAAGATTGCAGTTCACTGCCAGAGCAATATGAGTGTTGATCATTTTCAGCCGTAAAAGGTCTGATAATCCTATCAACTCAGCTTTTTTTATAGACAGATTTTGGCGTCATGGCTTTTCTTGCACTTGTCGATCAGACAGATTTAACAACCATTGTGATTGATAAACCTTGAATAATTAATATCTCAGTAGGAGAAGTATGTATAGCGATAGACCTGTTTGGGGAACTCGTTGGTCAGTTGTGTTGGGTGGTTTCATGCTTGCTTTAATGGGGGGACTATCATATTCGTGGGGTGTATTTGTGAAACCATTGGGCGATATTCTCGGCTGGTCAAAGTCTTCTGCAATGGTGCCCCTCTCTGTGTTTATGGCTGTGTTTGCGATTGTGATGATACCAGCAGGGAGATTGCAAGAACGCTTCAATACGCGTCGCTTGATTGTGTTTGGAGCCTTCCTGTTTCTGTTATCTAACATCCTTAGCTCATTCGTTTTGGCAACTGCTTCCCGCTTATACTTGGTGTTCAGTTATGGCGTAATAGGAGGGATTGCATGTGGGCTAACCTATTCTTGTGTGGCTCCCGCAATTAGATGGTGGTTTCCCGACTATCCCGGCTTGGCGGTATCTTTGGGTGTTATGGGTTTTGGACTGGCATCTTTCTTTTTTGCTCCCTTCAAGGCTAATTACGCTATCCCCACCATGGGTATTGATGGCACCTTTCTACTTATCGCTTCTATAACTTTTATAGTAACCTTACTCGCCTCCCGCCTGGTAGTTTTCCCTACAGAGCAATCATATATTCATCTATTCGGAACAATGCACTTGCCGGATAAAACAGGTATGGTTAGGGCAAATATAAAACCTTCTCAGATGATTAGGCGGAGGTTGTTTTGGATGGTCTGGTCTTCGTTTCTCTTCATTATCTATGGTTCATTGCTTATCATTGGTATTCTACCTGCTTATGGTCAGGAAGTGGCTATGTTAAACGGTGCTAAGGCAGCAATTCCCATTTCACTCTTTGCCTTGTTCAATGGGATCAGCCGGCCATTGGTTGGTTTCATTAGCGACAGAATTGGCATCCCTAAGGTAATGATGATTGTTTACGCAGCACAAGCTATTGTATTCTTTCTTTTCCCATACTATATAACTGATCTGCTTAGCATGAACATCGCAGCCATAATTCTCGGCTTTGGCATAGGCTCCGCACTGGCATTATATCCTGTATTAACTTCCGAACTATTTGGCGTAGAGCACTTGGGTATGAACTACGGAATAGTGTTCACTGCTTATGGCTTTGGTGCCATTGCCATTCAAGCCGGGGCTTATGTGCGTGATCTTACAGGAAGCTACGAACTGCCTTTGCTTATAGCAGGCGTGCTATCTGTTATCTCTGCCGTTTTAGTGTTTATGATCCAGCAGAAGTATAAGGTTTAAGATAACGGGTTAAGCAATTCAAAGTGTCTCATATCTTAACCATATCTTATCATTCATTAAGTTCTTTAGCATTATTAACTGAAGCCGGGAAGGCATGTTATCTGGCCACTCTGGCTCTGGTGATGCAAACAGGGTAGGCACCGTGAAGCCGCCTATAACAATTGGGCTAAGCAAGATGTTCACTTCGTCAAGTAAACCGCTTCTGATCAATGCTCCGCTTAGTCTTCCTCCAGAACTTGTGGCGATGGTGTTTACATTCAGTTTTGATTTTATCTTTTGCAGCATCGCAGGTAGGTTAACCTGATGTTTACCTTCAATCAGATAAGGGATGTTACGCTCACGTAGAAATGCCAGATACTCAGGTGGGGCAGTTTCGGTAGTAAGGTGTATCATATAGGTTTCCGGATCATCGCATTCTGCTGTGTAACCATTTCTAAATCTACCTCTGCCATCCACTATTANNGTACGCCCAGGGCGATTTACTATCTCCGAAGGTAAAAAGTCTTGATACAGACTGGCTATGTCTCCATGAAAGGGTGGTAATTCAGTTACAATCCCATTGTCTGCCACCACCATATTGCATCCTTCCAAAAACATATCGGGCTTATGTAGCTCGAATACTTCATGGGTAAAGGCTTCCCATTCTTCTTTCTCGAATAGCATCTCATAAAGCTCTGGATGCTTATATGTATCAAACATGGTTGAATTTGTGCCCATGGTTATTCTACTATCTACCGATGATCCAACATAAAGTATTACTTTGGGTCTGGTCATTCAATCCTCCACTCTAATTCCTGATCCCATTTTATGCCTGTGATAATGTTGTCAATCACTTCATACAGAAGCAGTTTGAAGTCCATCGACCACAAAGGTCATAAAATAAAGCTTGACTGTAAATGCTCAGTGTAATATATGGCTACAACACTAAAGCGGTGAGCGGTGAACTAAACTAAAAGAGAGGTTCGTATGAAGATATTCAATGATGATTCGCCCTTGTATCTTCAATTGCGCAAGCATATTGAAGAACGAATTCTGAACAGGGCAATAGGCGATGACGAGCCCATGCCTTCACTTCGTAACATGGCTCGTGATTACAATCTAAATCCCATCACAGTCGGGAATGCCATAGGTGCATTGGTTGACGAGGGCATCCTGTACAAGAAAAGGGGAGTAGGCATCTACGTTACTCCCGGAGCAAGAAAGATGATAATAAAGATTAGAACCAAAGACTTCGCAGCCACAACCCTTGAGCCTACTATTAAAATGGCAAAACAGCTTGAGATTCCCAAACAGCAAATAATTGAATCAGTAGAATGTATTTATGGAGGAGATAATGATTAAACCCAACTACGAACTACGTAATGTAAGCAAATACTATGGCAAGTTTAAGGCACTCGATAGCGTTAATCTAAGCATTAGACCGGGCAGAATTATTGGCCTGCTGGGCAAGAACGGAGCCGGCAAAAGCACATTAATGCGCACTATGCTGGGATTTCTGGCGCATGAGGGAGATGTGTTATTAGATGATAAAGTGATAAAGCATCGTGACCACAGAATCTTTGAACACGTAGCCTTCATACCGGATGTAAGTGGATTGGATGACAGGCTAACGGTGAAGCAAACCATGGACTACATTAGTGGTGTAAATCCACGCTGGAATGGTACAATAGCCGATAAGCTGTTTAGCATTAGTAATCTTCCTGCTAACAAAAAGGTTTCTAAGCTATCAAAAGGTATGAAGACAAAGCTGTATCTGCTTATCACGCTTTCGCTCGACGTAAGCTTTCTGCTTTTGGATGAGCCAACCCTTGGCCTGGACATTGCATTTCGCAAAGAATTCTTTAGTACCATCCTGGGTGAGTATTTTGACGAGAACAAAAGCATTCTTATCTCCACCCACCAGGTAGAGGAAGTGGAAGACCTGCTGCAAGACATCATCTTTATAGACAATGGCAAGATACTGCTACATGAGGATGTAGAAACGTTAAAATCCCGATATAGAGTAGTTACTTTACCCATAGAGCGTGCTGATGAGCTTAATCAACATAAACCCAAAGTTACATCCAAAACACTTGGATTCATAAGTGCCGTATTACCCGCAGAAATCGAAATTCCAGAGGCGAACTATAGCAGGGCTAATCTTGCAGACATCTTTTTGGCTGTAGTAGGAGGTAATCAATGAAACAGATAAAAGCACTCATAGTAAAAGAATGGAACACAAACTGGACTACCTTCCTTATTCCTTTGTGGTTCACTCTTGGTGTTTACGTGATGGGATTGATAGGTCTGATAATTAATGCTGCAAAGGGCAATCTTCTTCAAACAGCTATCACCACGCATGGTTACCCAACTGGCGTAGAAAACTTTGCCCTCTTCTCTGCTTCATCTGGAAGCCTGATAGGGCTAAGCTTTGTTGCCACTCTTTCAGCAATTGGTCTGGCAGACACTTTGCTAAATGGAGGATTCAAGCGTAAGTGTGAAATCTTGCACTTGTCACAACCTGTATCCATTACCAAAATATTAGGAGTTAAGTATGGATTTATGCTAATAGGCACAATAGTGTTGTTAGGAATCATCACTCTTATCAATAGCATTGGTATCTCATTATTCATTGGTTACTACACAGGAGCGAGACTATACTTTGGCTTAACCGCTTGGGCTCAGCTGTTTATCCAAATCATATTCGGTTTAGCTTTTGTTAGCTCATTATACTGGTTCTTTGCCGGCTTATTCAAAAGAAAGTCCTTCTTCATGGGAACTTTAGCGATTCTTACAATCCAAGCAGCCATTAGCATTCTGAATTACACTGCCAATCTGAGTATT
>DIMZ01000085.1:9834-10023 GCA_002425825.1 Cloacimonetes bacterium UBA5553
TGCCAATCTGAGTATACCCTCATTAACAGGATATATCATAAGTATGTCCAGTGTTAATCCAGACTTAAATTACGGTGCAATGGTAGCAGGTTTATCAGAACTGAATAACTACATAGACAATCAATGGCACAATTTGTTTAATCTAAAGATGCTTCTGCAAACTATCTACAGTGCAATCTTCTGCCTTGC
>DIMZ01000086.1:0-1185 GCA_002425825.1 Cloacimonetes bacterium UBA5553
CAGGGAAGCATTGCTATTTAAAGTTTCAATTCGGCATCTACAGATGTAAGAGCAACCAGCATTTTAATACTTTCAATATCCACTTCAGTTTCAAGTAAGTAACCATCCCTCTGTACTCACCATAGAGCTAAAACAATAATCAATAAGGTTTGGAACAGGGCTTGCTTGTTTATAAAACATAATATGATTCTAAGAAGGCACTTGGTTATGAAACAATTAGTTATCTTGATTTTGATGCTCATTACAGCAGCACTTGTATTTGCAGGAGTAAGCCACACTTACTCTCTAAGTGACCCCGATATGCGTACCGATACTAACTATGTCTCAATAAGCGTAAATAGTGCTCAAAGCTGGGGTGAGCCAGGCTTGCCAGATTTACCATGGCATGGAGTAAAGCTATTACTTCCCAAAGGCATGGAAGCGGTGAGCATAGAAATTAAGCGGCAAAATCCGATTGTGTATAATCTTTCAAAGCCCATCTCCCCAATACAAAAGCAGTATCCCTTCATCCACAAGATGATGGAAGAGCCAACTTTGGCTAATCCGGTCATCTATCTCTCCGATAGAGTATATCCTGCTGTAAGCCATANNATCCATAACGGACTTAGCACTGAGTTTCTAAGTGGACACCCCATAGCTTTCTCGGCAATCTGTCCTTTCGACTATTACCCTATTAGCAATAAGCTGGTATTTTATAAAACCATTGTAGTAGATGTTCAATACATTCCCACCAATAGAGCACAGCAGGCGTCTGAGCTTCTTAAAACCGATTACTTTGTTTCTAACCGTCTTCGTAGCTCTGTGGATAATTTATCAGAGATACCGGCTTATTCCAGCAGACAAACGGGTATTAACTACCTTATTATAGCCGCCCAGGCTAAGGTAAGCAATTGGCTTCCGCTTCAAGAACTGCATCAAAGTAGAGGATACAATGTTCTTGTCAAGAGTGTAGAAGAAATTGAAAGCTCTATGAATGGAGCAGACACTCAGGAAAAGATTCGCAACTACATAATTAATCTTTATTCAGGCAACCCACTTAGATACGTGTTCTTTGCAGGCGATACCGATGTAATCCCTCATAGAGGAATGTTCGTAAATATGGGTCAGGGCGGGCAAACTGATAGCGATATCCCTGCAGACATGTATTATGCTTGCCTTGATGGTAACTGGAATACTGATGGTGAC
>DIMZ01000086.1:1212-9124 GCA_002425825.1 Cloacimonetes bacterium UBA5553
GATGGTGACGCCAATTGGGGCGAAATAGCAGAAGCTGACCTTATCCCAGAATTGGCAATTGGACGTTTTTGTTATAATAGCGATGCGGAGATAATTAATTTCATAAACAAGGTTTTGGGCTACACCCTCAGCCCTGTTGAAAGTGAGTTAAAAAGCGCATTGTTTGTTGGCGAATGGTTATGGGATGGGCCTACTTGGGGTGGGGACTATATGGATGAGATGATAGGCGGTAGTTCCTCAAATGGCTATACAACAACAGGAGTGCCCTCAACATGGAATATCAGCACATTGTATGACAGAACCTTCGGTGCGGCTGATTCATGGGGTTCAAATCAAATCCGCCCATTGCTCTCAAACGGTGCAAACCTAGTTAATCATCTTGGACATTCCAGCACAACCTATAATATGAGGCTGAACAACAATCAGGTGACATCCTCCAGCATCACTAATAACGGAGCCAATCACAACTTCTCTATTGTTTTCACCCAAGGTTGCTACGCAGGTTCTTTCGACAATCGCGATACTGAGCCGGGTAATTATACATCAGACTGTATATCCGAGAAATTTACTTCTATTATCAATGCTGCAGTGGCAATGATTTCTCACTCCCGTTATGGCTGGGGTACACAAGGCAGCACAAATGGAGCTTCGCAGAAGTATCACCGTCAGTACATCGATGCCATATTCGGCGAGGGAATTCATGAGCTTGGATACACTCTGGTAGATTCTAAGATAGATAACATACCATATATGACCAATTCTCCCGTGATGTATTGGGTCGCTTACGAAACAAACCTATTTGGTGATCCGGCAATGATGATTTGGACTGATATTCCGCAAACGATAATTGCTAGCATATCCTCAGACTGGACGATGGGCATGAA
This sequence comes from Cloacimonetes bacterium UBA5553, assembly GCA_002425825.1. GTDB lineage: Bacteria > Cloacimonadota > Cloacimonadia > Cloacimonadales > Cloacimonadaceae > Cloacimonas. The sequence continues at coordinate 2,097 of DIMZ01000086.1, forward strand.
TCAACTTCAAATACCAACAAATGCTCCCAACGCGGAGTTTTTGATAAAGAATGGTGAAACAACCGTGTATAGCTGCATGGCATCTGCCGATGGCATAGTAAACATTAATATGCTGGCAAGCCTTTCCCCCGGCTCGTATCAAGTCTACATTAATGCACCAAACTTCTATGGTTATAACCAAGCCATAACCGTTACTGCTGCGCAAATCCCTTATATTGTATGTAACAATTTCCAGACCATTGATAACGACAATCTTCATCATACAGGTGAAGAGATTGTGATAAACCTTAGCGTGAAAAACGTTGGTTTGCAAGACCTTAGTACACCTGCTTCAATTACCTTAAGCTCCAGCTCTGCCAATATCCAGGTTTTAACGCCAAGTTATCAAATAATTAGCCTTGCTTCAGGAGACTCGTTATCTGTAAATGCACATTTTAGAGTAAGGATTATTGGCAATTACCTCGATGGCAGCAGGGCATTGCTATCTTTTACCTCCAGTTTCTTAAGCCATACATCACAGTCCATTATGTACCTTCCACTGCACGCTCCAAACCTAAGTGTTGCTTCATACCAGATAAATAATAATTCTGACTTGGTTATGCCTGGGGATAGCCCAAGCATTAGTATAAGCATAAACAACTATGGAAGTGGCAATGCGGAAAGTCCATTCATGTTCCTGTTCTCAGAGTCACCGTACGTAAACATTGCCGAGTCAGAGTGTTTCTTTGAGCCAGTTTTACATAGTAGCACCAATACTTTCGAGAATGCTATACATCTAACGATAAGCAATGATGCACCTATTAATACCGATGTAAGCATTTCTTATATACTAACTGCCGAAAATGGAAATACAGTAGAGGGGTCTCTCATCATTCACCTTGGAGCTATCATATTCAGTTTTGAACAAGAACAGCAGGGGTGGAACTCCCTTAGTTTGAATGCCACTTTTGTAAACCAATGGCATCGCTCCACGCAGCGCAATAACACTAATAGCGGTAGCTATTCCATGAAGTTTGGCGCAACAGGATCAGCCTCTTATGCAAGCAGTGCATACGGTGCTTTGATAAGCCCAATACAGAATGTTAGCCCAGGTAGTCAGCTTAAGTTTTACCATTGGATGCAGGCTGAGAATCACGAGACTAATGCCAGCTACGCCTGGGATGGTGGCATGGTTCAAATGAAGCTAAACAATGGTGCATGGACTCAGATTACTCCCGTTGGTAGCTATCCATATCGCATATACAACAACACAGCATCACCATTTAGTGCCAATACCTATGTCTATTCAGGAAGCTTTGATTGGACTGAAGCCGTATTCGAGCTTGGTAACATGAGTGGCACTGCCCAGTTCCGTTGGATTTTCGGCAGTGATGGCTATGTTGGCGGTGAAGGCTGGTATATTGACGATGTTCGCGTTTTGGGCAACACATCAAGCAGCGAAGATCTGGTTTTGATTCCTGACACCATGCAGCTATACGAAAACTACCCCAATCCCTTTAATCCTACCACCAATATACGCTTCAGCATTCCATATGCAATGCCTGTAACACTTGATGTATATAACTTAAAGGGACAGCTTGTTAGCAAGCTGATAGATANNACAGAACGGTAAGGATAACCATAACATGCCGGTAGCAAGCGGTGTTTACTTTTACAGGCTTAGCACCCCCTACGGCTCATGCAGCAGAAAAATGCTATTGATGAAGTGATGCGGTTTAACAAGAAATCAAAGATAGTAGTATTAACCGGTGCCGGAATTAGTTCAGAATCCGGCATTCGCACCTTTCGCGATAGTGACGGTTTGTGGGAGAACCATAGAATAGACGATGTGGCTACCTACAACGCTTTTGTAACAAATCCTGCTGTTGTATGGAGCTTTTACAAAGAAAGATGGCTGCAAAGCAATATGGTATCACCCAACAAGGGTCATAATGCATTGGTGCAGCTTGAGAACCACTATCAAGATAAGTTCACATTGGTAACACAGAACGTTGATGGCCTGCACAGCAAGGCTGGCAGCAAAAATGTTCTAGAAATGCACGGTAGTTTGCACAGATGTTATTGCACTAAATGTAGAGCAAAAATGGCAATGGCCTCGGTTAATATGGATGCAGAGATACCCAATTGCCCAAGCTGCGGAGGAAAGCTAAGGCCAGATATAGTATGGTTTGGTGAGATTCCATACTACCTTTATGAGATAGAAAATGCACTTAAATGCTGCGATATCTTTATCCTGATAGGCTCAAGTGGAATGGTCTATCCTGCAGCCGGATTCGTTATGACAGCAAAGCTAATGGGCGCAAAAACTATCTGTGTTAATCTGGATAAGCCAGATAACCTAAGCTTCTTTGACGAGTTTCACCAAGGTAAATCGGGAGATATCTTACCGAGTTTGGTTGCAGGCTGGATAGGCTAAACAATATCAAATGCATAAATGTTACGGCCTTCCAATAGCGTAATAGCTAAAGCCTGCTTCTCTAAGTGCTTTTGGTTCATATTGATTTCTGCCGTCAAAAATCACAGGATTCTTCAGCTTAGTGGCAATGCGTTTAAAATCAGGATAGCGGAATTGACGCCACTCGGTAATAAGCAGCATGGCATCTGCACCTTCCAGGGCGGAATATTCATCTTCACATAGCTGAACTCTATCGTTCCCTGCAAAGATGCGCTCTGCTTCAGTCATGGCTACAGGATCGTATGCCCTTATGCATGCTCCCAGTTTAATCAAGCTGTTAATTACAACGATTGAGGGTGCTTCTCGCATATCATCTGTCTGTGGCTTGAAAGCCAAGCCCCAGATAGCGAAACATTTACCAGACAAGTCATTGCCAAAGTGCTGGCGCACTTTACTCACCAGTACCTTTTTTTGATTGGCGTTTACTTCTTCTACTGCTTTCAGTATTCTTGAGTCATAGCCTTTCTGATTTGCCATGTGAATAAGGGCTTTAATATCCTTAGGAAAACAGCTACCGCCATAACCCACACCGGGATAGATAAACTTGTAGCCAATGCGGGTGTCGCTACCGATGCCATTACGGACTTCTGCCACATCAGCTCCATACTCATCACACAGACGGGATATCTCGTTTATAAAAGAAATCTTGGTAGCAAGTAAGGCATTAGCAGCATATTTGGTCATTTCTGCTGACCGAATAGACATCACCATCACCCTGTCATGAGTCCTGCAAAAAGGCGAATATAAAGTCTTCATCATGTGTTTAGCTTCGGTGCTGTCTGTGCCTATCACTACTCTGTCGGGGCTCATAAAGTCATCTATTGCGGTTCCTTCTTTCAGAAACTCAGGATTTGATACCACATCAAAGGCAATATCAGCAGCACGCTTAACAAGTACAGCACTAATAGTTTGCTTTACCATATCTGCCGTTCCCACAGGCACAGTGGACTTATTTACGATTATCTTATATGAGTCCATATACTCTGCAATCTCGGCAGCTGCAGCCAAAACATATTGCAAGTCGGCTGAGCCGTCCTCATCGGGAGGAGTACCTACTGCTATGAATACGATCGCCGATTGCTCTACGGCAGAGCGCAAGTCTGTAGTAAAAGTAAGCCTTCCTGCAAGTGAGTTTCTACGCACCATTTCTTCCAAACCAGGCTCGTGAATTGGGACTTTACCGGATACAAGCAATTTAATTTTTATATCATCTTTGTCCACGCAAACAACGTTGCTTCCCATTTCGGCAAAGCACGCTCCACTAGTTAATCCCACATAACCGCTGCCAATTACTGCAAGTTTCATTGTCTCTCCCCTATTGCTTTCTGCTTAAAGAAATCTACCACCTCTCCAATGCCTTCGTATAAGCTTACTATTGGTTCCCAGCCAAGCAGCTGTCTTGCCTTGCTTATATCCAGAATTGAATTACGAATATCTCCTGGTCTGGCCTCGCCAATACTGGGAACGCAGTCTGAATCTATGCATTTAGAAATTGCCTTGAACAAGTCCATTGTAGCAGTTGGAGTGCAAGTACCGATGTTGAATACATCATTATCTCCGCTATCCAGTGCTTTCAAATTAGCCCTAACAACGTCTGAAACAAAAACATAATCACGAATCATACCATTGGGCTGATCCGGGTATAGGCATATTGTGGGTGTTTGCCCATCCAAAAGCTGTGAGATAAACAATGCCACCACCCCTGCTTCTCCATGNNTCCATGTGAAACCTGCCTGGGACCATACACGTTGGCATACCTTAAAATCGTGAATCTGATGCCAAATTGATGGTTAAAATAACGCACGTAGCTCTCCCCCATCATCTTATTTATCGCATATACAGATAATGGAACCGGAGGATATGTTTCACAGGTGGGAACTTGTGTGGCTTCTCCATAGATAGCCCCGCCTGAAGAAATGAATATCACCTTTTTCACGTTGTGTTTAACGCTGCAATTCAGCACATTAAGCCAGCCCATAACGTTCACCCTGGCATCATGCTCCGGATTGGCAATAGAAAGCGGTACGCTTACTTGAGCTGCATGGTGATTAACTATATCTGGATGTTCATCTTTGAATATCTGGTCAAGTGCAGGGTCACATATATCCAAGTTATAGAATTTCGCTCTTTTGTCCACATTATGCATAAAGCCTGTGGCAAGATTATCTACAATTACTACCTCATATCCATTATCCAGATAGGCATTTGCTACGTGCGATGCGATAAAGCCAGCACCACCAGTGATAAGAATCTTCATTCTGCATGCTCCTTGGCGGAATACTCACCAATTGTTTTTACATACTTGGGGTCAATCTTCACTAATACAGCTTGCCGTAGAACGTTAACTTGCAAGTGCACTTCTGATATCTTATTGTGGCTCTCCACCACTCCTGTCATGCCTTTCAGAGCTCCATCGGTAATCATTACTTCTATGCCCTTGCTTAGCCAGTTTGCAGGAATTAGTTCTACCTGCTTGTTTTTGGTTAAATGTAGGCTTTGAAGCTCAGTTAAAAAATACTTCTGGTGTTTTACTTTTATGTAGCCAACCACATAGCCGGTAAGGTTAAGCTTATCCTTAGCTGCGTTGTCCAAAACAGCAAACAAATAGCCATTGAACATAACGGACGTACTGGTAACCTTCCTGCGTTGATACACCTTTGTGGTGGCGTGTTGTGGTAAAAAATAGCTTATGCCAGCCTGTTGAGCAAACCATGCAAGCTTCTTCTCGCAGCGCGGCTTGGTGTGAATAACCACCCACTTCATCGGTTCGGTGGGCATCTCAAGCTCACCAAACAATTCATCAACCATCACTGGAACATGTGTAGCCATAGTCTTTAATCAGTACCTGTAATGCTCGCTTTTGTACGGGCCTTCAATGGCTACTCCGATATATGCAGCTTGTTTATTAGACAGTGTGGTTAATTGAACTCCAAGTTTCNNGAGCCACTTCTTCATCTAATTGCTTGGGCAGTGTATAAACTCCCACAGGCCGTTGCTGGGTCCACAAATCCATCTGCGCCAATACCTGATTACTGAATGAGCAACTCATCACAAAGGATGGATGCCCGGTGGCATTGCCAAGATTAACCAGTCTCCCTTCAGAAAGCAGTATTATAGCCTTATCATTAGGGAGTTTTATCAGATCAACCTGTGGTTTAATGTTTATCTTTTCTACGCCTTCCAGTTCATACAGCTTGCTTACTTGAATCTCGTTGTCGAAATGACCGATATTGCATACAATGGCATTAGTCTTCATCTTTAGCATATGATCCACTCGAATAACATCGCAGTTACCGGTGGCAGTTACAAATATATCTACTTCATCGATAACGTTATCCAGTGTGTTTACTTCAAAACCTTCCATCGCAGCTTGAAGAGCACAAATGGGATCAATCTCGCTGACTATTACTCTTGCGCCAAAACCACGCATAGACTGGGCACAACCCTTTCCAACATCTCCATAACCACATACCATTACAATTTTACCTGCTACCATGATATCAGTTCCACGCTTGATTCCATCAGCCAAAGACTCACGACAGCCATAGAGATTATCGAATTTGGATTTAGTTACTGAGTCATTCACATTTATAGCAGGAAAAAGCAGTTCACCGGCATTATGCATCTGATACAAACGGTGCACACCCGTGGTAGTTTCTTCGCTAACGCCTTTTATCCTACTGGCTGCCCGATGCCATCTATTTGCATCTTTAGATAATTCTTGGATTAACAGCCTTTGGATAATGCGCATTTCTTCGATCTCGGCACTAACCTCAGGCAATTTGCCTGTCTCACGATACATTGTTTCCAGCCTGCAACCTTCATGAACCATCAAGGTGGCATCTCCGCCATCATCAACGATCATGTCCGGTCCATCTTCCCAAGCCAATGCCTGAAAGGTGCACCACCAGTATTCTTCCAGGTTTTCTCCCTTCCAGGCAAACACGGGAATGCCACTATCAGCTATAGCAGCGGCTGCATGGTCTTGAGTAGAAAATATATTGCAGCTTGCCCACCTTATCGATGCACCAAGCTCTGCCAATGTTTCTATCAACACAGCAGTTTGCACAGTCATGTGAAGGCTGCCAGTAATCTTTGCTCCAAGAAGGGGTTTCGAATGCTTATACATCTCTCGCAAGGCTATCAAGCCGGGCATTTCTATCTCTGCCAGCTCAATTTCTTTACGTCCCCAGTCCGCAAGCTTTATATCTGCTATCTTATAGTCCATTCATATCTCCAATAACAATAGAATAGGGGTCACACGGCATAACATGCCCTATGACCCCAGATATTATTATCTATTAGCGGCGAAAACGATCGTTCCTGCCATTATCTCTACGTCCTCGGTCTCCACCGCCACGGTCATCACGACGAGGAGGGAATGATGTTTGAGGTCTGTCTTTAGGGGCATTGGGATCCGGCTCGGGATTACCCTCAACTCCCTTCATGGTCAAGGAAAGCTTGCCTTTGTCCATACCAAGCGATTTAACATGAACGATGTCACCCATTTTTACCATATCCAGAGGATGATTAATCCGGCTGGTGTGCATCTGCGATACGTGAACCATGCCTT